>JAUSJA010000008.1 GCA_030647905.1 Gemmatimonadaceae bacterium
TCGGTGGGATGCCGCGTGCCGTGATATCGGATATAGCGGATAATCCATCCCACGTATGCCCGCTCTGTACGCGGGCTCAGGTGTCGCGCGCGCATGCGGCCTTTCACCTGGGAAAGCAATCGCGGCTTTTCTGCGGGCATAGCCTTGGCCGGTGCTGGTTATCGCTGCAGGAGCCCACAACCTGATGCCTCCGCCCGCAGAGCGTGTCACCACAACATTGCCAACGCATCATTCGGTCGCACGACCCGCATTCGCCCACCATTCGTCCCTCCCCGGTTGGGTGCCAGGGCTGGCCTGCAATCGCTCTCGCGCCGGGTCGTCGCCGGCCTACGAGCCGAACGAGCTCCATGGTGTGCACGCCGCTAACCCCGGCCAGCTCGATCCTCGATGCGGCCGAGCAGGCGAAGCAGGCCGTCGAGAATCGTCAACGGGTGTGGCGGGCAGCCCGCGATCCACAGATCGACGGGGATCGCACGATAGGCATCAATCGCAGCTCGTCAAGTATGCGAACGTCCCCACGCCGTGAACAAGCGGCGCGTCAAGACGCGTCAAGACCACATGTGTGCCGGCTGGGTGGGCTGCGGGCCACGGCGGGCTCCACCGGGTCACCCGTGATTTCTCGGCGTGATGGCCGGCGTGGAACCAGGCGCGCCGGCGACCGCGCGGGCCGGAGCGGACCACGTGACGCGCCACGCGGCCCCGACGAGTGGGCCGGGGCGGGGGGTGACGCTCAGGACGGGTGAGCGCAGCTTAACGTCGACACGCTCAACGTCGACATCGGTGGGCGGGGGGAGCGCCGGCCTGGGGGCTGCGCGGCCCCTGCGTACCCACCGGCGTGGCAGCGCGCGTCCGGGGAGGTGCGTCAGGATGCGATCGATGACGGCCCGCGCCGTGATGACCGCGATGATGCGCATCGCCGCCCCTTCGGCTCCCGCTCGAGGAGAACGCCGGGATCGCACGCCGGGAGTAGCCCACGCTGTACCACCTTCGCTATTGCCTCATACCGTAGTTCGCAGTAACAATTGGTAGCACAACACATATCGCCCCGCAGGGCACACTCGCGAGACTCTTCGCGACACCAATGTGGGGCGTTTGCTCACCCGTATTTAGCTCCGGCGCGCGTCCTAGCGTCGCCGTGTGGCAATATCGACGACGGGGGCAGTGTGGATGTACGGGTCCGCTGCCATCGCGGCGCGGATCGTCTCGCCTACGTCGTCCGCCATAATCTTCCGCGCGTCGTCGGCTAAGTGCGCGTATCTCTCCGTGCTTCGCGCCGTTTTGTGGCCCAGGAGCTTGCCAATCAGGAACAGCGAGTAGCCTTGTCCGCCGGCGAACGACGCGACGGAATGGCGTAAGTCGTGAAGGCGCACGCCTTCGAGTCGCGCCTCTGAGCGCACGGCTGTCCAGAGCCGATGTACGCTCTCTAGGGGCTTCTGTGGATCGCGACCGGGGAAGACGTAGGCCGATCCCTTCACGCGCGCTTGTGCGCCCAGCAGCTCAAGCGCCGGGGCGGTAATGGCTCGCACGTTCTTCCCGCTTTTCGTGTCGCCGAGCGTGGCGATCCCCGCCGAGAGATTCACGTCCGACCACTTCAACGTCATCGCCTCCTGCTCGCGCCAGCCGGTGAAGATGAGGAACCGCAACGCGGCGAGCGTGACCGGACTCGCGGGTTGCAGCTCACTCTTGAACATTCCCGAATTGCGCGCCCGCTTCACACTTTTCGTCAGTTTGTGCTCAGGGGCCGGGGGAAGGCCGATTGTCTCGGCGACGCACAACGCTTGACCGACGCGCGCCATTTCTTCGACGGTGAGGAACCGCTCGCGCGGGTGCTCGGCGTACAGCTCAACATTCCGCGCCGGATTCGTTCCGCTGAATAGTCCGCCTCGCTCAAGCCAGTAGAAAAACGCTTTCACCATCTGCACGCCGCGGTTCGCGGTGCCCGGCTTATCCTCTAGACTGAGGTGCAGCCGCGCTATGTCTCGCGTGGCGACTTTCGCGACGGGCAGCGAGCCGATGGCGGGCAACACATAGAGCCGCGCGAGACTTTCGTATGACTCAATCGTCCGCTCTTTGACGTGTGCACGGCCATAGTCGAGATAATCGGCGAAGAGCCGTTCGACTGTTTCCTCTCGCGTGGCACGTCGCGCGTCGGCGCACACGATGTAAGCCAGGTGCGTAGTAGCCCGCGACGAACGTCTTCGAGCCGCCCGGCTTCACGCGCACACCGAAGCCGCGTAGCTCGCGGTCCCAGAGAAACACATCGCTCGACGTGTCGGGCTTCAGTCCATCTACGCTCCGCTTCGTTAGCTTCCCGCGCATCGGACATCCCCCAGATCGACTTGTGAGGCAAGGAATCACAATAGCGGGTTTCCCCTATGAGAATCGCGTAAAAACGGAAACGGGAGGAATTGTGAGGAACGCCGAACCCTCTTATTTGCAACCAGGAGGTCGCAGGTTCGATCCCTGTACGCTCCATGCGTAAAGTGAAGGCCCTGCAGTCAAATCGACTGCAGGGCCTTTGTATCTATTCGGCCGGGGGAGCGTGCCCGGGCCGCGGCGCGTCAGACTTTGGCCGGCGTTGTCGAGGCGGCTGGACTCAGTTCCTCGGGGGGAGGCACACGCACCGGCTTCTGCCAGGCCAGCCTCTGATGTACCGGTCGTCCTTTGATCACCAGCAACTCCGCATAGTAGGCGACAATCCGCGCCTGCACTGACTGCTTCGTGTCTTTCGCCGAAGCCTCGAACGGAGCGTAGCGCGTGCTCCCCTCGGTGTCGAGGCGGACCCACCACCACGGCGGCATCCCCGCGTGCCGGGGCGCCTCGACCGAGCAGAAGAACTTGCGCCCTGCATCCACGAACTCGAATTCCTGCGTCACTTTGCCCCTTGAACGTATGATTCAATCTACCCTATTGAGCAAGGCGCCGGGGCATTGAAGTCGCAGGTTTCGATTATTGTACGCTCCATGAAACGACGAAAGCACCGCTGTGAAGCTCGATCAGTGGCTTTGTGCCGCATTTCGCGGAATAATCGCAAATTGCGGCGGATTTTCAAATGAACATTTTATCGAGTCCGGACGTCAGCTCTGCCGTGATTCTCGCGCGCGGTCTCGGGACGAGAATGCGGAAACCGGATTCGGAAGCCGCCGTCGAATCGGCGCAGGCGGCGGTAGCCGATTCGGGAGTGAAGGGAATGATCCCCATCGGGCGACCATTCCTGGACTACGTGATCAGCGCGCTTGCAGACGCCGGATACTCACGGGCCTGTCTCGTCATTGGTCCTGAGCACGAGGCCATCAGGGAGCATTACACTGTCGCGTCGCCACCCCGACGGGTCACGCTGCAATTCGCCGTGCAGGAAAAACCCCTCGGCACTGCCGACGCGGTCCTGGCCGCGGAGGAGTTCGCGGCAGGCGAGCCGTTCATCGTGCTCAACTCGGACAACTACTATCCGTTGGCGGCACTGCGCGCGCTTCGCGTGACGCGCCCGCCGGCACTCATCGCCTTCAGCGTGCGCGCACTGATCGAGATTGGGAACGTCTCGCCCGATCGTGCGCGTCGTTTCGGGTCATTGAATATCGGCGAGGACGGCATGCTCCGTCGCATCGTTGCGATCGGAGCCGCCGACGCGGCGTTCGATGAGGAGCCTTACGCCAGCATGAACTGCTGGTCGTTCACGCCCGCAATCTTCGAGGCGTGCCGTCGCGTGCCCGTGTCCGCGCGCGGCGAGTTCGAGCTGCCGCAGGCGGTTGCGCTCGGAATCCGTGAGCTCGGAATGCGGTTCACCGCAGTGCGAATGCGTGAAGCGGTTCTCGATCTTTCGACACGCGCAGACATCGCGGAAGTGCAGCAACGTTTGCGCGATACGTTTGTGGAAATCTGAACTGTGACAAAAAAGTCATAAAAAAAAGATTGAGCTCGGTCTCAACCGGTCGCGAGGCCGGTCCGCAAAGCCAAAGGGTCTCCTGGACAGGAGATAGCCTGGTTGTCGTAAAGGTCGCCGGAAATTCCGGCAAACCTTTATGTATCAAGGAGCACTGGCATGAAGAAGGCAATTTTCCTCCCCGCGGTGGCGCTCTGCCTCACCCTGACGTTCGATCTCTACGTCATTGGAACGTGGGACGGAGCTGGAATGCAGGGCTTCGGTGCAGACACCTGGCAGCTCGAAGTGAGCAAGGCCGGTGGAGCACGCGAGAACGTCTTCCACACGTCGTTCTCGAACCAGGCGACGAAGCCGCAGAATTATCCGAAGCAGGTTGATCAGGGCGGCACGAGCCCGAGCGGGCGTGGCGCGCTGGCGGTGAACACGCTTGGATATCCCAGGGCCATGAACAAGAACGACCTCGGCGACGCCATCTACCGCATGAGCTTCACGGTAGCAAATCCGGGATTGCGCGAACTGGTGTTCTCCTTTCACACCACCACGACGCTTCAGGGCGTCGGTGACGAGAGCTGGGGACTGGACAACGTCCTCGTAACTCTCAACTAGGCAGCCGTCAGGCGAGTGACCGCGCGCGGTCGAGGAGCGATGCCAGCATCTGATATGGCATCGCTCCCGACTGACGCGAGGTTTCCTTTCCCCCGATGAAGACTATCGTGGTGGGGATCCCACGAATCTGGAACGACTCGGACGTGCGCGGCGCGAGGTCGGTGTTGAGCTTGGCGACGATCGCCTTTCCAGAATAGTTCGCCGCGAGCTGGTCAACGGCCGGCGCCATCATTTTGCAGGGGCCGCACCAGTCGGCATTGAAGTCCACGATCACGGGCACCTCGCTTTCCGCGATTGTCCTCGCGAAGCTCTCCTCATCGAGCACGATGGGACGGTCGAGGAGCATCGGCTTCCCGCATTTGCCGCACTTCGGCTTGTCCGCCGCCCGTGCGACGTCAATCCTGTTCCAGCTGCCACAGAACTGGCAGCGAAGAGTGGCTCTCGTTGACGGGTCGGTCCTGACAGTTGCGGCTTCCATCGGCGATTCTCCCGATTCTGTTAATTTCACCGGATGACGACTTCAAATCTGCAAAAAGTGCCGCAGCCAGGCGACATCGTGCCGGATTTTGCCGCGCTCTCGACGACGAATGAGGAGATTCTCGCGGAAGTAGCGAAGCTCCCGTAAACAACCGATCCAGCTTTCAGACGGCCGTGGCGCTGGTCCTTGTGACTTGCGCGACGGCCGCTCGTCATTGTGGTGCATCGACAGGCTGAACGAGCCCGCGTGGGAGAGATCAGCGCCCGGCTTTATTCACGTAATGATGAAGGAGTCTATGCGCCTCATGTGCGCCAGCGCACCCAGCCGGCGGCGTCGCGGATTGAATCGCGCCTCCGGCTTCAGCATGCTCGAGATGTTGGTGGTCATGCTCATCATCGGCGTGCTTGTCGCGATCGGCGTTCCGAAGATTGGGCGCATCATTCAGCACGAGCGTGTCAACCGCGCCGCACAGGTCCTCGTCCAGGACCTTCAGAACGGATTCGCCATGGCCGGCCGGCAGCGTGCCCCGGTGCGTCTGACGTTCACGCCTGACACGAAGACATACGTCCTCAGCGATCGGGCGACCGGAACAGTCCTCCAGACCCGGATCATGAGCCAGGGGTCCGAGTACTCGCTCACCGGAATGAGCTCTTACAACGCCTCCGGACAGCTGGCCAATACAGTAGACATTCTGCCCAACGGAATCGGATCCACAGAGTTCACGGTGACGCTGACGCTGAACGACTACTCACGTAAGGTCAGCGCGTCGAGTGCCGGCTTCGTCAGGATGACTCCACAGTAAAGGAGAGAACCATCATGGTCGAATACTCTGCAGAGGCGGGTCCTCCCGTCGCCAGCGCCCCGGGCACCGGGTCTCCGGCCGAGCGCGGCATACGCGCTCGCCGGGGCGGGTTCATCCTCATGGAAGTCATCGTGGCGATGACGCTGCTCGCTCTCATCATGACCCCTCTCGCGGCGATGGTCTACAAGATCACCGCGCGGTCGCACCGGACCATCGGCAACACTTACCGGAACGGAGTCCTGATGCAGCAGGTGAACTTGCTCGAGGCGCTTCCCTATGACAGCCTGACCGTGGGCACCAGTACCACCACGATCACCGCGATGCCTTACCCGCACACCACGACTGTCACCGTGGTGCAGTACTTCCAGAGATGGCAGCTGAAGGCCAAACGCGTCACGCTCATCATCACGCCGACCAATCCGCTCTACCGGCCGGATACGACGGAATTCATACGGTCCAGCGCGGCTACGAGGACGAGCTTCGTGGACGACGGCCAATGATGAGGTCCTTCACGGCTGGTCCGCGGAAAGGTCTCAGCATCGCCGAGCTCATCATCGGTATGGTCATCCTGGCGATAATCGGGCTGGCATTGACGAAAGTCCTCAGGTCGCAGGCGATGTATTTCGATCATCAGAAGACAAGCAATCTCGCGCGCAGCGTTGCGAGGGGACCGCTGAACCGCGTCGTCTCCGATATTCGAATGGTTGAAGCGCGTGGCGGCGTGATCACCGCATCGGCTTCCGTGGTCGAGCTGCGCGTGCCGTATGCGATGGGCGTGGTGTGCGGGCCGGGACCGAACAACACCACGACGCACATCAGCCTTCTTCCGGTGGATTCGGCCATGTTCTCCGCACCAGGCTACTCGGGATACGCGTGGCGGGGCGGGAATGGCGTGTACCGATACAGGGAGGACAACCAGACGAAGGACGTTGGAACGTTGGATGTCTGCAACGCCAAACAGATCGGGACACTCACGTCCCAGGGCGCGAGGATAGTACAAATAACTCCCTTGCTTCCGGATACCGCCAGTATGGGCACTGCGGTGTTTCTCTACCGGAAAATCCGCTACTCGTTCGCGGCGTCCACGACCCTGCCCGGCTCGATCGGTCTCTTCCGCACGAGGATGGAAACCAATCAGTCGGAGGAGTTGTCGGCGCCGTACGACGCTTCCGCCAGATTCAGGTTCTTCGTCGGCAGCAGCTTCACGGCACAGGATGCCCCGCCCGCCGATCTCTCCACGCTTCGGGGCATCGAGCTGAACATGACGGGGCTGAGCGAGCGCGCACCTTCCGGCGCCTCGCAGCCCCAGCGGGCGCCTTTCGTCACCGCAATCTTCTTCAAGAACCGTCTCGACTGAACGGAGACCTCAATGTCACTGGAACAGCATAGAAAGGGTTTTGCGCTTCCGATGGCGATTCTCGTGATCGGCATTCTCTCGATCTCGATCGCCGCCGGCTTCACTCTCGTGAACTCCGAGCGCCGAGGCGTGGACGATCAGAAGGCGCAGGTCAGTGCATTCGTGCTCGCCGAGCAGGGGCTGGAGATATTCTTCGTCAAGCGTGATTCGCTGGGGTTCATCTCGAGGCCTCCCGCGGTGAAGGAAGGTCCAATCCGCATTTACATGAAGGGCGGGTATGCCGATGTGCAGCTCGATCGCGTACGGCCGCCGACCGGCTCACTGGCCGGAGTCTTCGTCGTTCGATCGAAAGGCACGCAGACGCAGGGCGCCATTGGGGGCGCACCTGCCGGGGTGCGCACGGTGGCCCAGTACGCCGCGTGGGAGCCGGCATCCATGCAAGTGCTCGCCGGGTGGACCGCTATCAGCGGAATCATGAAGAAGGGTAACTCCGGCTCGTTCCTCGGTGTGGATGCCTGCGTTGTGTCGGACACCATCGCTGGAGTGGCAGTCCCGCAGGTTCCGGGATTCAATCAGCCGGGCACGACGGACAGCCTCGCATACCTTGCCGACAGCGCCAGGGCGGGCGCGGCAAGAGTTGAGATTGACTGGGCGGGCATTCTTGCTGGTACCGCGCTGACCCCCGACTACACCGTGCCGCCTGACGCCATTCCGTCTTTCGCCGACACGACATTCTATCCGACGATCCTCATGATGGGTACCGGCAACATCGGCAGCTCGTCGCTGAACGGCGGCCGGGGAACTCTCATCGTGCAGGGAAATCTCGACACCGGCAGCGGCGCGACATTCAACTGGAACGGAGTGGTTCTCGTCGGCGGGGACCTCACGGGAAACGGAAACAACTACATCAAGGGCGCGATCGTGAGCGCTCTCAACGTGAAGCTCGGCCAGACTGTACCGATCAATACCGTGAATGGAACGAAGCTGTACCAGTACAACTCGTGCGAGGTGGCGAAAGCACTGATGGGGCTTGGAGCGCTGGTGCCGCTGCCCAACACATGGGTGGATAACTGGGTGGAATACTGATACTAGAGACGCAGAGGACTGCGCCACGCAGAGACGCAGAGGAACCGCTTGGCTGCGCCACGCAGAGACGCAGAGGGAAGCGCAAGAGACGGAACTGCAGCTAGGAGCAATGCTGTTCAGTTAACAGGTCGCCGACTCCACGTTTTCGTGCGACGATGCCGGTGGAGCACGTGGACGCGGTAGCTGGGTTTGTGCGTACGCTGCCGTCGCCGGGGCCGGAGGGAAAAGTTACTCATCTTTCGCTTGACGCCGCGGGGCACGGCGCGGCCGCGACTGGAGGTGACCACTTCCGCGCGCAGTTCCTCGAGGATCGTGTACCGCGCGCGCCGCGCGCGCGTGGAAGTGCACCCAACGCCGCCTCGTGCATGAGCGCGCGGAGCGCGAAGTGCGCGAGCAGGAAGCCCCACGCCTCCTGCCGCACGAGCTCAGGGGTTTTGCTGCGGAGCACGCGCTGTCCGCCGCGCAGATGCGTCTTGAGCTCGTCGAACGCCGTTTCCATCTCCCACCGCTCATGGTAGAGCGTGGCCAGTTCGGCCGCGGGGGCGCGCGCGGGTGCCAGCACGGTGGTCACCAGCCGGTACGACGCGTGGGTCGTGGGCACACCGGGCAGCGTGTACTCGATGACGCGCACTGGCATCGGCGTCCGGTCGGGGCTCGTGCACTGACGATTCCAGCGCAACTCACTGCGATACGACCCATCCGGGAACCGCTCCAGGACCGGCAGCGTGAACGTCACGCCGGCGCGCCAGAGGAGCGCCGCGCCCGTGGCAGACGCCTGGCGCCAGAGATCGAAGCTGAGCAGGCCACGATCGGCGAGACACAGCATCTCGCCCGTGAGGTGGGGCACCACGTCCGCCGCCATCGCGACTTCACTGGTGCGGTACGCCCCGAGTTGCGCCGCACAAATGGCATATGTCCCGTTCTCCAGCAGCCCCACGAGGCGCAGCTGCGGAAAGGCCCCGGTCGTGTTCGCCCCGCGCGCACTGGCCGGCCGCCCGAAGACGCGCGCATTCGCCGCCGTGTCCCCGACATCGAGCGTCGTCCCGTCCAGGCTCATCACCCGCCAGCCGCGGTACCAGGCGCCGGGCGTCCCCGTCGTGGCCACCGGGGCCACGACGGCGCGATACAAGGCTTCAAGCGGAGCCGCGCCGAGCCGGGTCCGCGCCTGCGAGATCCCCGACTTGCTGGGCATCGTGGTCGCGGTCGGGTCGCCCAGCCAACGGGCTCCTTCCACGACGCACCGGAGCACCTCGCGCGTCGAGACGTCCGCGTAGAGCGCGAGCGCGATGGCGTAGTAAACCATGACATGCGCCGGCAGGTCGCGCTCGCGTTCACTCACGCGCTCCGTTTCAAACAACACCTGCTCGACCAGCTCCGCGGGGAATTGCGCCGTCAACACCCCAAGACTGATGTGATCGGCCAAGCGCATCCCTGCGGGCAACACAGCGGCGGTCCGAGCCATGCAACCTCACGGTGGCGTCGAACCAATCTAGTCACTTACCACTTAACTGAACAGTATTGGCGGTAGCGGGCGAGTGCGGGCGCTGACGAGCCCGGGTTCGTCGCTCTCTGCAGAAAGATCGAGCGTGACCGCAAGTTCCGTTGCTGAAGCTGCAAGGACTCCTGTACTTCACCCGCGAGACGCAGGAATGGCTCTTTACCGCTTCCACGACCTGTTGCTGCCGGGCGGTTTCCTCGTCTTAGGGAAAGTGGAGACGCTGCTCGGAAAATCGCGCGAAATGTTCGCGCCGGTGAGCTCCCGGGAGCGAGTCTTCCGCCGCCTGTAACGCCCATTCCGGTTCCAATTCATTGCGACAGACGAAGCGAGTGCTGGTGGTAGATGACAGCGCCTTCATGCGCCGGCTCATCACCGAGATCGTGGAATCACGTCCCGAGTTCGTCGTCGTGGGAACGGCGCGCGACGGCTCGGACGCGCTCGCCAAGACCAGATTGCTGCGTCCCGACATCGTCACGCTCGACATCGAGATGCCGGGGATGGACGGTCTCACGGCTCTCGCACAGATCATGACGGAGATGCCGCGCCCGGTGGTGATGTTGAGCGCGGCCGGTTCGGAATCCGACAACTCGCTGACGATCCGCGCACTCGAGCTCGGCGCGATAGAATTCGTGCGCAAGCCGTCCGGGCCCATAAGCATTGACCTTGCCCTGGTCCGCGCGGAGCTGATGCGCGCGCTCAACGCGGCGTCCATGGTGCGAGTGGCTCACGTCGTCGCACCGCTCAGGATCGAGCGCGCCGAGCCGGTCACGGAGCGCGCTCCTCTGCACAACGAGCCGGCGAGAGCGGCGGTCGTGATAGCCGCCTCCACGGGGGGCCCGAAGGCACTATCCGAGGTGATGTCGCATCTGCCGGAGCGACTCGATGCTGCCGTGCTGATCGTTCAGCACATGCCCGAGGAATTTCTGCACTCGCTCGCCCGGCGGCTGAGCCAGCTCGGGCCGCTGCCGGTGAAGGTGGCCGCCGACGACGAGCCGGTGATGACGGGACGCGTTTACCTCGCGCCTGGAGATCGACACATGTCGGTTGTGATGCGGCGGGGAAGGCCGTTCGTGAGGATCGACTCGGGCCCGGCGATCTGCGGAGTACGACCGTCGGCCGATCCACTCTTCGCCAGCGCCGCTCTCGCGTTCGGTGAGAATCTCGTCGGAGTAGTGCTGACGGGAATGGGCCGTGACGGATCCGACGGCCTCCGCGCGGTTCGCGCCGCCGGGGGCGGCGCGATCGTGCAGGACAGAGCGAGCTCGATCATCTACGGCATGCCGCGCGCGGCGCTCGCCGCGGCGGGCGCAGATCGTGTCGTCGCGCCTCGACTCGTCGGCGCCGCGGTCGCGGATATCCTCTCGTCCCGGAGGGCAGTCGCATGACGCCCGCCCGCGCGACAGCGCTAATTCGCCCGATCCGCGAGGATCACCTCGGTGCATCCACGTTCGTCGAGAAGGGATGGCATCTGATCGCCCACGAGGATTTTGTCCGCGCGGAGGCGGCGATCGAGAACGCACTGCGTCTGGCGCCGAGCGACCAGCGTGCGCGAACGCTGCTTGGCTGGGCGAGAATGCGGCAGGGAAGGTACGACGAGGCGCTTGTAATCCTCGACGAAGTCCTCGGGCAGGACGCGATGAACGGGCTCGCCCGCGCGAGTCTCGGGTACGTCTGCATGAGGAAGGGTCTGCTGCGCGAAGCGCACGAGCACATGTCGCGCGCTGAGGCCCAGATGGGCGACCCGAAAGCGGCGCTCTACGGATGCTTCTTTCTCGGGCTGCTATACAGTCAGCAGCGCGACGTGATCGAGGCGGAGCGTTATTTCTGGCGCACTCTGTCAATGGCGCCGAACTTCATCGAGGCGTACTACGAGCTCGGGCGGACCTTCTGGATGGTCGGCAAGCCCGCGGAAGCCGAGAACGTGTGGCGCGGAGGCAACGCCGCGAACCGTTTCAGCGTGTGGGGCAAGCGCTGCGCCGAGGCGATTCGTCTCGTGCGAGCGGGGCAGGAGCCACCCAGCTTCAGCTGAATGCCCCGTTAGCACAACATTAAGATACAATGAGGCATGCGCCCGCGAGGGCGATCGCGCTTGACACGCTTTTCCCGCTCCTCTACACTACCGCCCTATGGCTGAATCCGAAGCGGGAAGAGGACTGTCTGTCGGCGAGCGGATGAATCCGCGCACGAAGTCCATCGCGCTCTGGATTGCCGCGCTGGCTACAATTGCCATAGGTTTCGCGGATCTTGCGCGCGGCGGCACTACGATTGCCCCAGTGCTGCTCGTGCTTGGGTACTGCGTGCTTGTCCCTGTTGCCATTCTGAAGTAGGGCTGGGCTCGGCTCTGCACCGGGCGAGTAGCTCAGTTTGGTTAGAGCGCCTGCCTTACACGCAGGATGTCGGGGGTTCGAGTCCCTCCTCGCCCATGAATGTTTCTGGACCAGTAGAATCGCCGCGGTGTACGGATGTTCATACGTTTCGAGGCTAGAACATTGAGTGCAAGGAGTCTGACTTTGGGTCACTATCGAATTTCCGCCCGGTGCGCGTTCGTCGCGCTGGCTACGCTTGCCGCCGCGCCTCTTGCGGCTGCTTCCGCCCAACGGCGTCCCCCGGATCCGGTTCCGCGCGTGATGATCGCGACGTTCTCAAGCCCGGAGAAGGATCTCGGCATTCAGACCGCCGAGGCGCTCCGCTCGCGCGTCACCCGCGACGTGGATGTGAGAAAGCTGGTCGTGATTCCCAAGACGGACATCAACAACACCCTGCAAGCGTCCGGCTACTCGACCACCGAGGCCCTCGCGTCCAACGACGCCAAGCAGCTGGCTACGTTGCTGCGCGCGGACGAGTACGTCGAAGGCACGGTGTCGAAGACTCCGACAGGGGTCAGGATCGACGCCCGCATGGTATTGTCGCGCGACCAGACGCTGCAGCAGCCTCTGCCGCCCGCTGAGGCGGCCAAGGTTGACCAGGCCGCCGCCGCAGTCTCGAAGTCCTATCAGGCCGCCCGTGAGCAGCTGGCCGCGGAAAAGACCTGCTACATGCTTTTCCGCGACCGGAAGTACGCTGAAGCCGGGATGATGGCCCGCTCGGCGCTCTCGAAATATCCCAACGGCACGATCGCGATGGTGTGCCTTGCCAATGCGTATCAGGAGCTCAAGCAGACTGACTCCGTGCTGGCGGTATCCGAGCGCATCACGGCCATTGACCCTCGCAACATCGCTGCGCTTCGCTTCAAGGCCGAGATCTATCAGACTCGTGGGAACACCGAAAAGGCGACCGAAGCCCTGACCGGCCTCATGGCGGCCGATCCGAGCAACGACCGTCTTCGCGACCAGGTCATCGCCAGCCTCGTCACCACCGGTCGCGTGAAGCTCGCGCTGCCGATCGTGGAGGATGCGCTGCGGGCCAATCCGGGTGATCCGAAGACTCTCAACATGGCATGGCGCGTGTACCTTGCCGCTCAGGACTACGAGAAGGCGCTGGCGACTGGTGCCGAGCTGATCAAGGCCGACACTGCCGCTGCCGACACCACTTATTACGTCCGGAGCGCGGCCGCCGCGTCACAGATCAGCCCGGCCCGGGCAGCCGGGATCCTGTCGCAGGGAATCGCGAAGTATCCGGCCAATGCTTCGCTGCTTCTCGTGCAGGCCAATGCGCTGAGCAAGGCCGGCCAGAACGCGCAGGCGCTCGTATCGGTCAACCGGGCGTTGGCGATCAGTCCCAGGATCGAAGGCGGCTACGCTCAGAAGGCGCTGATCTTCAGCGGACTGAACCAGCCGGACAGCGTGCTCGCCGTGATCCGCACCGCCTCGGCGAGCGGCGCAGACAAGAAGAGCCTGGCCCAGGTCGCGCTCAAGACGGGAAGCGACGCCTACAAGGCAGGCAACGCGTCGAAGAACCGCGCGGACCTGCAGCGTGCCGTGCAGTTCCTGATGCTGTCCGATCAGCTCGAGGGATCAGCGGATGCCAAGTTCCTCGCCGGCGCCTCGGCCTTCCTCATCGGCCAGAGCGCGGTGAACGAGGCGCAGGAGACGAAGAGCTGCTCGCTCGCGCGTCTCGCCAAGGAGTCGTTCGCGACGGCGCAGGAGAACGTGCCGGCCGGACTCCAGTCATACTCCGAGGCGGCCAAGCAGCTTCTGACCGCCATTCCGCAGTTCACCCCGGCGGTAGACGACCAGATCCGTCGCTTCTGCAAGTGACACCGGGGGCACCAGGCGCGTGGGACAGCGCCTATCACGCGCCGGTGCTCGCGGATGAAATAGTCGGACTGTTCAGTGGTACCCGAACGATACTGGACTGCACACTGGGGGGCGGCGGACACAGCGCCGCCCTTCTTGCTATTGGCGCCAACGTCACCGCGATAGATCGCGACCCGGAAGCGATTCGAACGGCCCGAGACCGGCTTGCCGCGTATGAGGCGGCAGGCCGGTTTCGCGTTATATTGGGCAACTTCGCCGAGGCAGACAGGTTGCTCCCCGATCCATCACAGAAGTTCGACGGCATTCTCGCCGACCTCGGTGTGTCGTCACATCAGTTTGACGACGCGGCCCGCGGCTTCTCATTTCGCGAGGGTGCGACGCTCGACATGCGAATGGGAGAGCGATCCGCGCAGACCGCCGGCGATCTGCTCGATACGGCGGAAGAGGAGGAGCTCGCGCGGATCTTCCGCGAGTACGGCGACGAGCCGCGCGCCAGACGTATGGCGCGGCAAGTCGTACGCCGCCGCCAGAACAGACCTTTTGCAACGAGCGACGACCTGGTGGGTGCGATCCGCGCCGTTCTCGGGCCCCGGTCGGGGTCGAGCGACTTCGCCCGGATCTTTCAGGCAATCCGCATTGCGGTCAACGATGAAATGCGGTCGCTCGAGACGGCGCTCCCGATGCTGCGCGACCGGCTCGAGCCCGGTGGAACGCTGGCGGTCATATCGTATCACTCGGGCGAGGACCGGCTGGTGAAGCACGCCATGCGCGAGTGGTCGCTCGATTGCGTATGCCCCCCACGACAGATCCAGTGCACGTGCCGCGGCCGCGCGCTCGGCAGGCTGCTCACGAGAAAGGCGGTCAAGGCAGGGGATGCCGAGATACAACGCAATCCGCGCGCGCGCAGCGCGCGCCTGCGCGCATGGCGAAGCGAGGGCTGAAGCGCGGCCGCTGGATGATCGCCGGCGGCCTCACCGTGTTCGTTCTCGTTTCCGCCGCGGTGATCGCGCGGCGGAGTTACGGCCACAGGGAGGGACTCGAGCTGACGGCGCTGCAGCGTCGAAGATCGAACCTCGAAAGCGAGCGCGTGCGGCTCTCCCAGGACATACGTGATGCGTCGTCGCGCCCCGTAATAGTTCCGATCGCCGAGCACCGCCTCGGCATGCACATACCGTCGGAATTGCAGATCGTGATACTGAACAGGATTGCGAGGAAGAATGGTGCGCCTTAGCCGCGTCAGCGTAATCCATCTCATTCTCGCTCTGTTTGCGGTGGCGCTGATCACTCAGGCGGCGCGCGTGCAGCTCGTGCAGGGCAAGGACTGGGCGGAGCGTGCGCGGCGCCAGCAATACAGGAACGGAGATGTCGCGGCGGCGCGCGGAAATATCTTCGACGCATCCGGCAACGTGCTCGTCGAGAGCCGCGAGATGTTCCGATTGAACGTTGCGCCCGGCGAGGTGAAGGATGCGCCCCGGCTCACGCGTGAGCTCAGGAGGGCCGGGGTAGGGCAGGAGTGGATCCGCGCGTCCACCGACAGGAAGCGGAAATGGGTCTCGCTTCCCGGGCTGTACGTTGCGGCCGACGTTGCCACCTTCACTTCGCTCGCCGGCGTGCACTTCGTTCCGCTCATGATCAGGGAGTACGCGAACACGGCAGGAATCCGTCGGATCGTCGGGAATCTCGATCCCGACGGCCGCGCACTTGGCGGCATCGAGCTCGCGCTGGACAGCGTGCTGAGCGGCGACTCACTGCGCTCGCCCGTCGCCCGGGACGTGCGCGGCCGCCGGCTCGGCTCGCCGGGCGAATGGGAAACAATTCCGCGAGCGGGAAGCAATGTCACGCTTACGATCAATCGTGATCTGCAGGAGATCTGCGAGCGCGCGCTGGCCCGCGCCACCGACAGTCTGAATGCCAGCGGGGGAGACATCGTCGTGATGAATCCCAACAATGGCGAAGTGCTGGCGATGGCGAGTCGGCGGCAGGGAGTGCGCTCGCTGTCGAACACAGCGGTGACCGAGCCGTTCGAACCGGGGTCCACACTCAAGCCGTTCATCGCGGCAGCTCTCCTCGATCGCAAGCGCGCGCGCGCTGACGAGATGATGAACACATTCGGCGGCGAGATGGTGCTGGACGGCCGTCGGTTCACGGACGTTCACAAGGCGCGCGAGCTCACTCTCGCCGATGTCATCAGGTACTCGAGCAACATCGGCATCGTGCAGTTCGCGGCGCGTCTCACGCCGCGCGAGGAGTACGAGACGCTGCGCGACCTCGGGTTGGGGACGGCCACCGGCGTGCCGCTTCCGGGTGAGGCCGACGGCACGCTGCGCGAGCCCCGTCGGTGGACCAATAAATCTGCGGCCTCGATGGTGATGGGGTACGAGCTCAGCGTGACTCCGCTCCAGCTCGTCGCGGCGTACGCGACTCTCGCGAACGGTGGTGAGCTGCTGCAACCGCACGTCATTCGCGAGGTTCGCGGATCCGACGGCGAGCTGATCTACAAAGCCAGGAGGCGCGTTCTGCGCCGCGTGTTCAGCGAACACGCCGCGAACGAGGTAAGGGGATTTCTGAAGAGCGTGGTGGACAGCGGAACCGGCGTGAAGGCAGACCTCGCAACGTTCGAGATGGCGGGCAAGAGCGGCACGGCGCGGCGTGCGGTGCGGGGGCAAGGGTACGTCGAGGGCGATTACACGGCATCGTTCGTGGGCCTCTTTCCCGCCGACAAGCCCCAATACATCGTTCTGGTGAAGCTCGATTCGCCTCGCGGCGCCTATTATGGTGGTGAGATCGCGGCACCCGTTTTGGCGGTCGTGCTGCGGGCGGCACTCGCGGCGCGGGACGCCGCGCTCAATCGCGAGGATCTGGCGAGCGTCGAGCGCGAAGTTCAGCTCCCGTCGTCCGCGGACAGCCCGGCCGCCGGGAAAGCCTCGCCGCAGCGCCCGGCAGCGTCGGTTGAAGATGCAGCCGCGGAGCCGGATACACCGGCGGTTTTCGGCGTTGATCCGGCGCCGTACTCCGAGAAGACGCCGCAGCCAGCGCGGGTCATCTCTCTCCCGTTCGTGCCGGCGCGGGTTCCCGAGGACCGATCCCCCAGGGCCGTTCCTGACGTTCGGGGGCTCCCGACAAGAAGCGCGGTTCGCGCTTTGCATGCATCCGGATTCAGAGTGACGCTCGTGAGCTCTCAGGACGCGCCGACCATTCCCGCGCCAGGCACAGTGCTGCCGGCGGGCGCAATCGTCAAACTTCAGCACAACCCCTGATGAGCTTTACGCTGGGCACAATCGTCGACGCTCTCGTGCGGGCGGGGTTGCTCGCCGGCGTGCGAGGTGACCTCCCCGACGTGGTGGAGGGCATTTCGGACGACAGCCGCCACGTCTCTCCGGGGTCTCTCTTCATCGCCGTCCGTGGATCGGTTCTCGATGGTCACGACTATCTCGACCGCGCGGGCGAGCGTGGCGCATCAGCGGTGATGGTGGAGGATGCGGGTTGGACATCGCTTCCGGCTATTCTCGTGCGCGAGGGCCGCAAGGCGGCCGCGGTCGCCGCCGGCGCGGCGTTCGGTGATCCGTCCAAAGAGCTGAGGATGATCGGCGTCACCGGTACCAACGGAAAGAGCACGACCGCCGGAATTCTTCGCCACCTTCTCGATCATCCGGGTTCGCGCGCGGCTTCCATCGGAACGCTCGGCGTTTTGTTCGGTACGGAGGCGGAGGTCGTGCCCGGCGGAGCCGAGCTGACGACTCCGGGGCCTGTCGAGCTGCAGCGCGTGCTGCGTGTGCTCGTGAATCGAGGCGTAAAGACTGTCGCGATGGAGGTGTCGTCGCACAGTCTCGACCAGCGGCGGATTGACGGGCTCAGCTTCGATGCCGCGGTGTTCACTAACCTCACTCGCGATCATCTCGACTATCACCGGACGATGGAAGCTTACTTCGCCGCGAAGGCGCGGCTGATGGACTACCTGAAGCCGGACGGCGCCGCGGCGATCAACATAGACGACGAGAACTGGACCGCGCTGGCCAATTCGCGGAGGAAGATTCTCTTCGGCGTGGACCCCCGCGCCGACGTGCGCGCCACGGACGTACGATTCTTTCCATCCGGAAGCGAGTGGAACCTCACGTACGGCGGCGAGGCTATTCCGGTCAAGCTGCCGCTCATCGGCGACGTCAATGTGCACAACGCGCTTGGCGCCGTGGCGGTCGGTCTCACGATGGGTGTGCCGCTGGCCGAGTTGGCGTCGTCTCTCGGAAATCTGCCGCAGGTGCCGGGACGCCTCGAGGTGATCTCGCAGAATCCGACGGTGCTCCGGGATTACGCGCACACGCCGGATGCCATCGAGCGTGCGCTCGCGGCGATCCGCCCATTCACATCGGGGCGGCTCATCCTCGTCTTCGGATGTGGCGGCGACAGGGATCGTGGCAAGCGCGCGGAGATGGGGCGCGCGGCGGAGGCCGGCGCGGATCTGGTGATCGTCACCAATGACAACCCCCGCACCGAGGATCCGGAGCGGATCCTCGACGACATCGAATCGGGCATGTCGCCCGGCCGGCATCTGCGCATTGTCAAAAGGAAGACGGCGATCCGGCGCGCCATCGAGGAAGCGGGTGACGGCGACGTCGTGCTCCTCGCCGGCAAAGGACACGAAACGTATCAGATAATAGGCACGGCGAAGCTTCCATTCGATGAAAATATTATCGTGAAGGCCCTCGTCGCGGAGCTTGGTAATTGAGCTTCTGGACTCTCGCCACCGTGGCCGAAGCGCTGGGAAGCTACGTGACGACGAAGCCGCCGCGCGGACCGGCCGAGCTCGGCGGCATCAGCACCGATTCCCGATCGGTGTCCGCCGGCCAGCTCTTCGTCGCGCTGATCGGAGAAAAGTTCGACGGACATGACTACGTGGAGGCCGCGCTGCGGCAGGGCGTATCCGCGGTGATCGTGTCGCGTCCGGTCCGGATCGAATCGCCGGGCGTTGCCGTGTACGAGGTGCCCGACACGCTCGTAGCGCTCGGCAGACTGGCGAGCCACTGGCGCCGCGCGTGGGGCGGCGCGCTGGTGATGGTGGCGGGAAGCAATGGCAAGACGACGACCAAGGATCTCATCCGCGTTGCGCTTTCGAGGGCGATGCGCGTGCACGCAACGACTGGCAATCTCAACAATCGCATCGGCGTTCCGCTGACACTGCTGGCGATCCCTCACGACTGCGAGATCGCGGTCGTCGAGGCGGGCACGAATCTGCCCGGCGAAGTGGCGATCCTCCGCGCAATCGCGGATCCCGACATCTCCGTCGTCACGTCAGTCGCGGAGGAACATCTCGAAGGTCTGGGCGATCTCGCCGGGGTCCTTCGCGAAGAAGCCGCGGCGTTCGATGGCGTGCGCATCGCCATCACTCCTGCTTCGCAGCCGGAAATCGGCGACGCCGCGCACGAGCGGGCGGAAGAGGTCATCACCGCCGGACTTGACGAAGGCGACGTGAAGCCCGACTCATGGTCCATATCGAGCGATGGCGTCGGCACCGTTCGATTCGGCAACGTCACAATGACGCCGCCGCTTCGCGGGATTCACAACCTTCGGAACGCGATGCTCGCGATTGCCGTATCGCGCGCGTGCGGCGTGAGCGACGAGATTGCCGCGGCGGGGATAGAGGCGATGCCGGCGCTGCGGATGCGTGTTGCATGGGAGCAACTCGGCAGGGCAACACTGATCAACGACGCGTACAACGCCAATCCCGGCTCCACACGCGCGGCGATCGAGCTCGTGAAGAGTGTCGGACCCGGAAGGCAGAGGGTGATCGTGCTCGGTACCATGCGCGAGCTGGGCGAAGCGTCGACGCGCTGTCACGACGACATCAGCCGGCTGGCGCTCGACTCGGGAGCTGACGTCGTAGCCGGAATCGGCGAGTTCGCCGAGTCCCTGGCACGAATCGGTAAAGAGGACCCGAGGATCGTCACGGCTGAATCCGTCAGCGAGCTGTGGCCGCGGTTATTCCCGCGGATGCAGCCCGACGCGGTTATTCTATTGAAGGCCTCTCGGGGGGTCCAGCTGGAGCAGCTCGTTCCGCACCTCACAACCTGGGCAAATCCCTAGTGCTCAACTACCTGCTGGTTCCGCTGGTCAGGGACTTCGGATTCCTGCGAATCTTCAACTACATCTCCTTCCGCGCGGCGGGGGCGGCGGTGACGGCGCTGCTTGTGTCGTTCATCGTCGGGCCGCTCATCATCAAGCGGCTGAGGCGGATGCGGCTGCACCAGGTAATCCGCGAAGGAACGCCGGACAGTCACCAGGAAAAGAAGCGGATCCCGACGATGGGTGGGCTGATCATTCTCGCCGCGACTCTGATACCGACCTTCCTCTGGGCCAAGCTCAACAATCGCTACGTACTGATAGCGATGTTCGTGATGCTGTGGATGGGGTTCATCGGATTCGTCGATGATTATCTGAAGCTGAAGCAGAGGCAGGCCGGAAAGGAGAACACCGGGCTCATCGAGGGCTACAAGCTCATCGGCCAGGTGTCGATCGGAATCGCGCTCGGATGGTATCTCTGGCACTTTCCGCTCTCCACTCTGCCCGGTGCTTCGACGACGCTGCCTTTCTACAAGTACATCCTGGTTGTCCCGACGTTCGCATGGGTGTACGTGCTGTTCGTCACCTTCGTGCTCACCGGCACGAGCAATGCGGTGAACATCACCGATGGCCTCGACGGCCTCGCGGCGGGGCTCACCGCCATCGCCGTGCTCACTCTCGCGCTGTTCGCCTACGTCATCGGACGCATCGACGCGTCGGCGTATCTGCAGGTGTTCTATCTGCGCGGCGCCGGAGAGCTGACCGTCTTCTGCGCGGCGATCATGGGCGCGTGCATCGGATTTCTATGGTATAACACCCACCCCGCGCAGGTATTCATGGGTGACACGGGCTCGCTTGCGCTTGGCGGAGCCCTCGGCGCGATCGCCATCCTGCTGAAATCGGAATTCGTTCTGCTGCTCGTGGGCGGCGTGTTCGTGGCGGAGATGGTGTCGGTGATTCTTCAGCGTGTCGTTTTCAAGTTGAACAAGAGGATGAAAGGGCTCGAGTATGCGCAGACTCATCGGGTGTTCCGGCTGGCGCCGCTTCACCACCACTTCGAAAAGGGCGGATGGGACGAGAGCCAGGTCGTAGTGCGCTTCTGGATTCTCGGGATTCTGTGCGCGTTCCTGGCGCTGAGCACACTGAAGCTCAGATGACGGAGGCGGAGCGACCCGGAGGCGAGGTTGCCATCCTGGGGCTCGGAAAGAGCGGCACCGCGGCTGCCAGGCTGCTCCTCGCTGACGGAAAGCGTGTGTACGTGTCGGACTCCGGATCGTCGCCGGCACTGGAGGCGACCGCCCGGCAGTTGCGAGATCTCGGCGCAGCAGTGGACGTGGGCGGCCATGACCTCGCTCGAATAGCGCGGGCGTCGCGCGTCGTTGCGAGCCCGGGAATCGATCCCGCCGCTCCACCGATCGCGGCGGCGAGAGAGGCAGGGAAGCCACTCGTCAGCGAGATAGAGATCGCGCTCAGCTACCTGGAGGGAACGCGGATCATTGCCGTCACGGGCACGAACGGAAAGACGACGACGACAGCGCTCATCGGCCACATCCTGCGCGGACTTCGTGAAAATGCCGTAGATGCCGGCAACATCGGCACACCGTTGTCCGACATTGCCCGGCGGGACGATCACCCTGATTGGATCGCTCTGGAGATGTCGTCGTTCCAGCTTCACGACACACCGAGCCTTGCGCCAGACATCGGAGTTCTCACCAACCTCAGCCCTGATCACCTGGACCGGTATCCGACAGCCGAGGAATATTATTCGGACAAGTCGTTGCTGTTCGCGAACGCGGATGACGACTCCCGGTGGGTGCTCAACGCGGATGACGAGCGCGTGATGCGTATGGCCGCCGGCATCGCAGGAACGAAATCCGGATTCTCCGTGCGCCACGAGGCCGATGCGTGGCTCGACAACCGCACCGGCGCGCTGCACGTGCTGGGATTGCCACTGATGGCGAGGAACGAGATCAATCTTCTCGGCGACCACAACGTCGCCAACGCGCTCGCCGCCGCGCTCGCCGTCTCCCTCGCTGACGCGCGTTTCACGGAGCCCGACGCAAGGCGCGACATGGCGGCCGCGCTCGGCAGCTTCAACGCGCTCGAGCACCGGCTCGAGGTTGTCGGCGAGAAGAACGGTGTGCAATGGATCAACGATTCGAAGGCGACGAACGTCAGCTCTTCGCTCGTGGCAATTGCGGCCATGCGCAAACCGACGATTCTGCTGCTCGGCGGCAGGCACAAGGGCGAGCCATACACCGGCCTGGCCGACGCAATCCGCCGGTCGGTGAAGAAAGTCATCGCGTACGGCGAGGCCGCGCCCATGATCGAGAAGGATCTGGATCGAGTCGTGCCGGTCGAGCGGCTGGGCTCCGATTTCGATGAGGTAATGCGACACGCCCGCGAAAGCGCCGAGCCGGGCGATGTGGTCCTGCTTTCACCAGCGTGCTCGAGTTACGACATGTTCCGCAATTACGAGGAGCGCGGCGCGCGGTTCAGAGAGCTGGCGATGGAGCAATAGATGGCAGTGTCCGTTGCGGATGTGCGATTCAGATGGTACATGGGGCCGGAGGCGCGGCTCATTCTTCTCATGACCGCATGCCTGCTCGCGTTCGGGCTGGCGACCGTGTACAGCGCCAGTGCGATTCTCGCCCAAAGCAAGGACCTCGGCAGCGGCTACTTCTTCATCCGGCAGCTCGCCGGTATCGCGGTGGGACTGGTGGCGCTCGCGGTTTTCGCGAAGGTGGATGCTGAACTGTGGAGCAAGTACGCATGGCCGTTGATGCTACTGTCGCTGTTTCTCCTGCTGCTCATCATCATGCCCTTCACCGAATCCATTGCGCCGCGGATTCGCGGATCGCGACGATTTCTGGTGGGATCGTCGCTTCAACCGTCGGAGCTCGGCAAGATCGCGGTCATAGCGTGGACCTCGATGCTCGTCGTGAAGAAAGGAGACGCGTTGCGCCGGTTGACCAAAGGGCTGCTGCCATTTCTGGTGGTCGTCGGAGCGCTCGACATACTCGTCGCCCTCGAACCGGATCTCTCGGTGGCGATGATGTACACGCTCATAATGGGAATCATCCTCTTTGCGGGCGGGGTTCGCATCGGGCATTTCGTCGTCCTCGGGATCGTCGCTGTGCCGCTTCTGTGGGGACAGATGCAGCGGCTGAACTACGCACTCCTCCGCATGACGGCGTTCTTCGACCCAGGCAGCGCGCCGACCCACGTCAGCGATCAGTTGAAGCAGTCTCTCATCGCCGTCGGATCCGGCCAGATCTTTGGCCTTGGCTTCGGGCGGGGCAGGCAGCAGCTCGGATTCCTTCCGCTCGCATACGACGATTTCATCGCCGGATCCATTGGCGAGGAGCGGGGATTCGTCGGACTCGCGCTTCTGATTCTGGCGTTCGCGGCTTACGCGTTTCTCGGCTTCAGAATCGCAAAGAAGGCGCGCTCTCCATTTCTTCAGCTCACGGCGGTGGGAATTACCGCGACCGTGGTCATCACGGCGTTTCTTCACATTGGCGTCGCGATCGGCCTTCTTCCGACAACCGGGCTGACGCTGCCGTTCGTATCGTACGGGCGGTCGAACATGGTGCTTTCGCTGCTCATGACGGGAATTCTCGTCAACATCGGCAGCACGCGTGAGAAAGTGATCGGATCGCGCGCCACTGATCCGTCGTTCGCCATGCAGAGAGTCTAGCGTGCGCATCCTGTTCGCCGGTGGCGGCACCGGTGGCCATCTCTATCCCGGTCTCGCAATCGCTCGCGCAATGCAGCGACTTTCGCCTGATGTGCGCCCGTTCTTCATTGGCGCGCAACGAGGAATTGAAAAAGGTGTGCTGCCGGACGCCGGATTCCCCTACGAGCTGCTCGACCTGCATCCGCTCTACCGGTCGCGGCCGTGGGAGAACTGGAAGACGATTCGCGGAGGCGCGACGGCATGGTCGCGAATGCGGCAGATCGTCGCCGACGAGCGGCCGGCGTGCGTAGTGGGGACCGGGGGTTACGCGTCCGGCATCGCACTGGCATATGCGGCGACGCGCGGGATTCCCTTCGCGATTCAGGAACAGAACAGCTTCCCCGGGCTCACGACGCGTTTTTTCAGCCGCTATGCCCGACAGGTTCACAATGGATTTCCCGAGGCCGCGGCTCATCTGAGACCGGGGAAGGACACACAGGTGTTCGACTCGGGCAATCCGATCGAGCCGCCGCCTAGCCCTCGATCCGACCGGTCAGCCGCGCGTCTCGCGTGGGGGTTCGCGCCTTCGGGCGGGCGAGTGATGCTGATCTACGGCGGAAGCCAGGGGTCGAAGGCAATCAACGACGTCGTCGCGGAATGGGTTAAGCGCGGTGTACCGGATTCGTTGTTCGTCATCTGGGCGACGGGGCGCAATACGCATGCGGATTACGCCGCGCTCGAGAGCAGCCGCGTGCGCATTCGCGCGTATCTGTCGCCAGTCTCGGATGCATACGCCGCTACCGATTTCGCGCTCTCGCGCGGCGGAGCCATTGCCACCGCCGAGCTCTGCGCGTGGGGAATTCCGCCGATCGTAGTGCCCCTGCCAACCGCCGCCGCGGATCATCAGACGGCGAACGCTCGCGCTCTCGCGCAAGCCGGAGCGGCGGAATTCATTCGTCAGAGCGATCTGACTGCAGAAACGCTCGACCGCTCCGTGGGTGCGCTGATCGGCGATCCGGATCTTCTCGCCAGCCGCACCGCGTCGGCATCTGCACGCGCGCGGCCGCACGCCGCCGAGGAGATCGCCAGCCGGATTCTCGGGATGGTGCGCGCGTGAAACCGCTTGAGGCGGCGCCCCACTCGTCTGGATTGACGGTGTCCGATGACTGAGCCGCGTCCCGACAACACGCGTCCGATTCATTTCGTTGGCATCGCCGGTGCCGGCATGAGCGCGCTGGCGGAGCTGTACGTGAGGCGCGGCTATCTCGTCACCGGCTGCGACACCAACGTCGCATCGGTTGGCGACCTCGTGCGGCTCGGGATCCCCGTCGCGCAGGGCCACGACCCGGCCCACGTCGAAGGGGCCGCCGAAGTCATCGTAACGTCGGCCGTGCGGCGTGACCATCCCGAGCTCGTGCGCGCGCGCGAACTCGGCATTCCCGTCACGCGCCGCGCCGAAGCGCTTGGTCGCGCCGTCTCCGGCGGGCAACTGGTGGGAGTCGCCGGCACGCATGGAAAGACGACCACGACCGTAATGACTACACAGGCTCTCGCCGCGGCGGGGATGGAGCCGACTGGAATCGCGGGTGGTCGCGTCGGCGCGTGGAACGGCAACATCAGCGAGGGAAGCGATCGCCTGTTCGTCGTCGAAGCCGACGAATATGACAGGTCGTTCCATGCTCTCGCTCCGACTGTCGCGGTCGTCACGAACATGGAAGCGGACCACCTCGACATATATCCAGGCGGAATCGAAGAAATCCGTGCGGCATTCGCGCAATACATCCGCGGTGCCCGTGCGATTGTTCTCTGTGCTGACGACTATGGAGCGTCCACGCTGCCCACACCGAGCACTGCCGAGGTGATCCGGTACGGGACACATCCGGGCGAGGTCCGGCTCGTTGCGCACGCG
The DNA here is from genome assembly GCA_030647905.1 of Gemmatimonadaceae bacterium. Lineage (NCBI taxonomy): Bacteria > Pseudomonadati > Gemmatimonadota > Gemmatimonadia > Gemmatimonadales > Gemmatimonadaceae > Gemmatimonadaceae bacterium. Next base: position 25,546 of record JAUSJA010000008.1, read on the forward strand.
ATCGAGCCGTTGCCCGGAGGGTCGCGCTACCTCTGCATGTACGACGGGAAAGAGCTCGGAGAAGTTCGGCTTGGCGTGCCGGGCATGCACAACGTTCGCAACTCCCTCGCCGCCATTGCTTCCGGTCTGGCACTCGGCGCCGAGCTTGGACGGATGACGCCGGGGCTCGAGTCGTTCACGGGAGTCGAGAGGCGATTTCAGGTGATCGGCGAAGTGCGCGGCGCGACGATCATAGACGACTACGCGCATCACCCGACGGAGATCGAGGCGACTCTCGAAGCGGCGCGATCAGCCTTCCCGAACCGGCGGATCATCGCCGCGTTTCAACCGCATCTCTATTCGCGAACGCGCGACTTCCACGTGGAGTTCGCACGCGCGCTTTCGCGCGCTGACATGGTTTTTCTCTGCAGCCTGTATCCCGCACGCGAGGAGCCGATCGAGGGAGTGTCGTCCGATATGATCGCCTCTCCGATGAGGGATGCGGGAAGCGCACCGGTATGGGAAGGCCCGCGGGACGAGCTTGCGCACGCGCTCCTGAAAGTGGTCAGGCCGGGCGACGTCGTGATCACGATCGGCGCCGGTGATATCACCGCCACCGGTCCGGAGCTGCTGTCGCTGCTCGAGCAGAGCGCATGACAGGTCCGCTTCCGCTCGAGGGCGAAGCCCCGAGAACGACCGGCAAATGGAAGCTGATCGCGCTGATCGTACTTCTGCTGCTGATTGCGCCCGCGTCGTGGCTCGCCCGCCGCGGAGCTTCGAAGCTCGCATTCTTCCATCTCAGAACGGTGTCGGTCGAGGGTACGCGATATCTGAAGCCGGAGACAGTGATGCAGCATCTGGCGCTCGATACGACGCGCTCCGTCTGGGACGACACAGGTCCGCTCGCCGTGAAACTGCGCCTCATGTCACAGGTGAGCGAAGTGCGCATCACCCGGAAACTCCCGGGCACCCTCGTCGTGACGATCAGGGAAAATCTTCCCGTCGCGCTGGCGCCGAGCCCGCGGGGACTCGAGGCGGTGGACGGCACGGGAACGGTGCTTCCGATAGACCCGACTCGCGACGATCTGGACCTGCCCATCGCTGCACAGCGTGACAAGTCGATCCTTTCGCTGCTCGCCGACGCCCGCGCTCGCAATCCGATGCTTTTTCGCCGTATCAGCGAGATCGCGCGCGACGGCAGGGACGGATTGGTGCTGAGTCTTGTGCCGCTTGGCCGGCCGCAGGCGGAGACGCCGGAGCCCTCGGCCGACAGCGCATCGGCGGCGAACGCAGTCGCTGTGGCGCCGCCCTCTCTTCGCGTTCGCGCCTCGCTGGGGGTGTCCGTCTCGCGATTGGCCGATATCTTTCCCGTCGAGTCAGACCTTCTGCGGCGCCGGGCTAATGTCGCCGAGCTCGACCTACGCTACCGTGATCAAGTGATCGCAAGGCTTCAATGAATCCTGAACGTGTCATCGCCGGTCTCGATATAGGGTCCGCGAAAACAACGGTGGTCATCGCGGAAGCGACAGGCGATCTCCAGCGTCGGACATCCCTGAGGATTCTGGGCGTAGGGCAGGCGAGAACCACCGGTCTTCGCCGCGGTATCGTCGCCGACATCGAGGAGACCACGCGCTCGATCAAGAAGGCAATCGAAGATGCCGAGCGCATGGCGGGAACGAAGATCGAGTCCCTCTACGCCGGCATCGCGGGCGAGCACGTGCGGGCGATGACGAGCACGGGAATCGTCGCCGTCAATGGCGACGAGATCTCGAGGGCGGACGTGAATCGCGCCAACGAAGTTGCCCGCGCCCAGCCAATCCCGCAGGATCGCGAGCTCCTCCATGCCATTCCCCAGGAATACACGGTAGACAAGAACCATGGGATCAGGGATCCGATCGGGATGATCGGGACCCGCCTCGAGACCGAGATGTACCTCGTGACGATCGGCAGCTCGCCGGCAATGAATCTCCGCAAGTCGGTCGAGAGGGCGGGGTATCACGTGAAGGAGCTCGTGCTCGAGCCGCTGGCGAGCGCACTGGCCGTCCTCACCGAGGACGAGAAGGAACTGGGAGTCGCTCTCGTGGAGATGGGCGCCGGCACGACCGACGTCGCGATCTTCCACGAGGGAAAGATCCGTCACCTCGCGACGGTGAGCTTCGGTGGCAGCAACGTCACGAGCGACATCGTGCAGGGGATCGGCGTGACCCAGGCAGACGCCGAACGGCTGAAGGAGCGCTACGGATGCGCGTACGAGCCGATGGTGGACCCCGACGACGTCGTGGAGCTGCCCAGCACCGTGGCACAGGGTGAGAGACACATCCCGCGCGAGGTTCTCGCCCACATCATCCACCAGCGCATAGACGAGATCTTCTCGCTGGTGCACGGCGAGATTCAGCGCGCCGGGTATGCCAACCGGTTGAGCGGAGGCGTCGTCGTTACCGGCGGAGCGGCCGCCATGCAGGGTGTGGCGGAGCTGGCGACCGACGTGTTCGGCACCGGCGTCCGGATCGGACTGCCGACCGAGAACGTGGGCGGTCTCAGTGATTCGGTCGAAGCCCCGCGTTTCTCGACGGTGGTCGGTCTGGCGCTTTATGGAGCCAACCGGATGGCGATCGGGGGTGCTTCAGCGGGCGGAAAACGGCGCGCGATTTCTTCGCCCAACATGGATCGTTTCGTGCAGCGTGTGAAGACCTGGCTTCAGGATTTTTTCTAGACGGCTCGAACTCCGGCAAGTCGAGCAGGCACCGGCTGTTGGCTGTGTCCACATCATAAAGTTTCCCGGTCCGCTGCCATTGTGGGAAATCGGCGCGCGCGGCCGCCGGTAAGAATCTTCACGCGATAGGCCGATTGGCTATTGGATGAGGCGAGGGAAACGCATATATATTGGCCGTCCGCTCTTCCCCACCCAGAAGCTTCGGAGTACCCCGCCTGATGAATTTCGAGTTTGAGGAGAGCGCGTCCCAGATTGCTCGCATGAAGGTCGTGGGCGTTGGCGGTGGTGGTGGCAACGCCGTCAACCGGATGATCGAGGAGCGGCTTTCGGGCGTCGAGTTCATCTCGATCAATACTGACGCGCAGGCCCTTCTCAACTCGAAATCCGACGTAAAGATCCAGATCGGGAAGAAGCTTACGCGCGGGCTTGGCGCCGGAGCTCGTCCCGAGATCGGCAAGCAGGCTATCGAGGAGAATCGCGAGGAGGTGTCCTGCGCTCTCACCAATTCCGACCTGGTCTTCGTGACGTGCGGAATGGGCGGCGGTACGGGTACCGGCGCGGCGCCCACTATCTGCGAGCTGGCCCGCGAAGCGGGAGCCCTCACCGTCGGAATCGTGACGCGGCCATTCCTCTTCGAGGGACGGAAGCGGCTGCGCCAAGCGGAGCTCGGCATCGCCGAGATGCGGAAGCACGTGGACACGATGATCGTCGTGCCCAACGAGCGGCTGCTCGCCGTTGTCGGGAAGGGGATCCCGTTCCACGACGCGCTCAAGAAAGCTGACGAGGTTCTGCTCCATGCGACGCAGGGAATCTCGACGCTGATCACCGTCACCGGATTGGTGAACGTCGATTTCGCCGATGTGCGCACGGTGATGCAGGAAGGCGGTTCCGCGCTCATGGGCACGGGAATCGGCCGCGGGGAGAACCGCGCGACGGACGCGGCGCAGCAGGCGATCGCCAGTCCGCTGCTCGACAACGTGTCCGTCTCCGGCGCCACCGGCGTGCTCGTCAACATCACCGGCGGCGACGACCTCACGCTCGGCGACGTGCACCAGATCGTCGAGATCGTGAAGGACGCCGTCGGCGAAGACGCCGAGATCATCTTCGGAACGGTGAATGAGAAGGCGATGCAGGGCGAGTGCCGCGTCACGGTCATCGCGACTGGTTTCGACAAGGCGCCGGCGCAGATTGCCGCCGCGGCCGCCAAGGAGCCGCATGCGGCGAAGTTTGGCACTCCCGTGATTCAGCTGCCGGTACGCGGCCGTGCCCCGACACTGCATGCCCGGAACATCGCGCCGAACGATCCAGCCCGCCGCGTTACCCCACTGTCCGGCCCGTCGTCATCCCCGGAGAAGTTGGACGGAAACGGTCAGGATCTCAGCGACATGGAGATTCCGACGTTTATTCGGAGACAGATGGATTGACGGTTCGCAGCGCACGTGCAGTCACGTATTCGGTAGTCGGCCTGTTTACGATCTTCGCGGTGCGCATGACGCCGCCGATCGCCCGCACACCGGGCACCCGCGCACTCGGCGGGTTCAGCAGTCAGACCTACACGAACAACCCCGATGAATTGGCGGCCGCTCCCGCAATGGCTCCGGTCATCGTTGAGCCGACCGAGTCGATGGTCGCACCGGTTGTCGTCGTTGCGTCGAACAAGGTGAAGGTTGACACGGTTACTGTAAGCGGCGTCATCCAGTCGAGCCTCTTCTCGGCGCTCGACAAGAGCAGTGGTGCCTCGCTCCCGCGGTCCGCTCGCGCCGAGCTCGCGTTCTCGCTCGCCGACATCTTCGAGTACCGCGTGGACATGAGCAGGGATCTGCAGGTCGGCGACAAATTCCACATTCTCGTGGAGCGACTGCAGAAGCCCAACGGCGCTATCATCATCAACAAGGTCCTCGGCGCGCGGCTCGCGCTGTCGGGGAGCGAGATCGAGGCGATCCGCTTCGAGAGCCGCGCGGCCAGCGGGCAGTACTTCGACGGTGGAGGCAAGTCGCTGCGCGCTTCGTTCCTGCGCGCCCCGGTCGCATTCCGCCGCGTCTCCAGCATCTTCGGCGGACGCCGTCATCCCGTCCTCGGTATCTGGCGAAAGCACAGGGGCACTGATTACGCGGCGTCCATGGGCACACCGGTGCGATCCATCGGCGACGGAGTGGTCATCTTCGCCGGCCGGAAGGGTGGTTACGGAAACGTCATAGATATCCGTCACCGCAACGGATTCGTCAGTCGTTATGGGCACCTGAGGAATTTCGCGAAGGGAATCCGAGCCGGCACCCGCGTCTCGATAGGCAGCACCATCGGCGGCGTCGGACAAAGCGGCCTGGCGACCGGTCCGCACCTGCACTTCGAGGTGCTTGTCAACGGCGTCCAGCGCGACCCGCGGGTCGCCCTCAAGATGAAGGGAGGCGAGCCGATCCCGTCATCCGAGCGAGGCGTCTTCCAGCAGCTCCGGAGCCGCACCCTCGCCACCTTCGCTTCGTCGAGCCCCACCGCCAGCAACTGATTCCGCGCACCTGAGCACGACTCGGTGCGCGGCTGCATCGGCGCGTATGGCACGCAGCCACGAACGCGATCTCGCTACAGTCCCATCTCAGGCGCACCGCCCCGGACTGTTATCTTTCATCGCGCAGCGATTCTTCCACCTCTGAACAGCAGCATGCCACGGATTCTCAGACGTGCCGGCGACGTTCCGATACGCTCGCTATGGCAGCGGGTCAAGGACGTCGCTATGCTCGACGTCACGACGCTTGCGCGTGGCGGGAGCATTCAGGGATCCCTCGAAAAACTCGAGGAAGTTCTCATCGAGGCGGATTTCGGCGTGGCGACCAGTATGCGGCTCGTCGAGGACGTCGAGAGGATGGCGAAGCGCGGTGAGGTGCGTTCGCAGGACGATTTCCTCCGTGCACTCGAGGAAGGCGTTGCGCGGTCGCTGGGCGCCGATACGGACGACTCTTCGATGCATTTCGCCGCGGAGCGTCCGACGGTGGTTCTCGTAATCGGCGTCAACGGCGCGGGGAAGACGACCTTCATCGGCAAGCTCGCGGCGCTGATGCAGGCGCGCGGGAAGAAGACTCTGGTCGGCGCCGCGGACACGTTCCGCGCCGGGGCGGTCGATCAGCTCAGGCGCTGGGCCGAGAGGAGCGGTGCCGAGTTCGTCGGCGCGAAGGCGGAGAGTGATCCGGCCTCCGTAGCGTTCAACGCAATAGATGCAGGGGTCACGCGCGGCTCCGACGTCGTCATCATTGACACGGCCGGACGACTGCACACGAGCTCCGGCCTGATGGAGGAGCTGAAAAAAATCCATCGCGTGATCGCCCGGCGCATTCCTGGCGCGCCGCACGAGACGCTCCTCGTCCTCGATGCCACCATCGGCCAGAACGCGCTGGCACAGGCGCGGACCTTCTCGGAGGCGATCCCCATAACCGGGCTCGTGATGACGAAACTCGACGGTACCGCGCGCGGCGGAATCGTCGTCGCCGTTCGCGAGGCGCTGGGCGTTCCCGTGAAGTTCATCGGAACTGGAGAGACGATCGCTGACATCGAGCCGTTCAATCCCGTGGCATTCGCTGCGAAGCTGGTCGAGGGATAGGCGTTGAGCGACGGCGAACGGCGAGGTTCGACGTCCGGAAAACTCTATCTCGACATGCCCGTCACCTATCTCAAAGGTGTCGGACCGATGCGGGCGGAGGCGCTCCGCAAGCTGGGGATCGTCACGGCGCGCGATCTCCTTTTTCACGTTCCGCACCGGTATGAAGACGCCAGCACTGTCAGGCCGATATCGTCGCTCGAGCCGGGGATGGATGCGACGGTCATCGGCCGTGTCGTGTCGAAGGGCATCATTCCAACGCGGAAGGGCCTGCGCATCTTCCAGGCGGTCGTGCGCGACGACAGTGGTATCATCGAGGCGTCCTGGCCGGGGCAGCCGTTCCTCGACCGCGTGATCTCCAGGGACGACACACTGCTGCTGACGGGCTCGGTGAGATTTTTCCACGGCCGTCAGCTCCAGCCGCGCGAATATGTGAATCTCGGAAGTGATCCCTCGGGAATCGCGGAAGGGCGCGTGCTGTCCGTCTATCCGGCGACCGAAGGACTGTCGTTCAAGGTCATTCGCGGAATCATCGAGTCGCACCTCGATGCTCTACTCCCGCTCGTGCGTGAGTATCTGCCGAAGGCGATGCTACGGCAATCGGCGCTTCCGCCGCTCGGCGACGCACTCCGCATGCTTCATCGTCCGGCATCCATTGCCGAAGCGGTGCGCGGCCGCGACCGGCTCGCCTACGAAGAGCTCCTGTTCATGAACATTCTTCAGCGTCGCGCCAACCGGCTCGCTCGCGAGCGCCGCACGGGAATCGCCTTCACCAACCGGCGAGAGCTCACGTCCGCCCTTCGCGCCGCGCTTCCGTACACGCTCACCTCGGCGCAGACGACTGCCATACGAGAGATCTTCGCCGACATGTGCAGCGATCGGAAAATGCACCGGCTGCTGCAAGGCGATGTCGGGAGCGGAAAAACGATCGTCGCACTCTTCGCCGCGCTTCTCGCCATGGAGAACGGTTACCAGGCGGCGATGATGGCTCCGACCGAGCTCCTTGCGGAGCAGCACTGCCAGACGATCTCGCAGCTCGTCGAGCCGCTCGGTATCCGGCCGCTTCTGTTGACGGGAAGTCTCACCACGCGGGAGCGGGCAGAAGCGGCGGCACGAATGTCTGCGGACGCGCCGCTTCTCGTGATCGGCACGCACGCCCTCGTGCAACAGAGCGTGGCCTTCGCGCGGCTTGGGTTCGTCGCCATAGACGAGCAGCACCGATTCGGAGTGGAGCACCGCGCCGCGCTCTCCGCGAAGGGCGATTCGCCCGATGTACTCCTGATGAGTGCGACACCGATCCCTCGCTCGCTCGCGCTGACTTACTACGGCGGCCTCGACGTCTCCACGCTGCGGGAGCGGCCCGCGGGCAGGCAGCCGGTCACGACTGTCATCCGCGCCGAGAAGGGGCGGGAGAAGGTGCTCGAGTTCGTGAAGCGCGAGACAGAAGCCGGCAGACAGGCGTACATCGTCTATCCCGTGATCGAGGAATCGGAGAAGACCGATCTCAAGGCCGCGACGACGATGTATCGGGAGCTTTCAACGGGTGTCTTCGACGGGAAGCGCGTGGCGCTGCTCCATGGGCGGGTTTCCGCTTCCGAGCGGGAGGCTACGATGCGCGAGTTCCGGGATGGGTTGATAGACGTGCTCGTCGCCACCACCGTCATCGAGGTCGGCATTGACGTTCCCAACGCGACAGTGATGTTGATCGAGCATCCGGAGCGATTCGGGCTGTCGCAGATGCACCAGCTGCGCGGCCGCGTCGGACGCGGGGCCGAAGCGTCCTACTGTATCCTGCTCGGCGACTTCGGACCCGACGCCGCCGATCGTCTGCGAATCTTCGCCTCGACAGAAGACGGATTCGAGATCGCTCAGGCCGATCTCCGCATTCGCGGAATGGGAAATCTTTTCGGCGAGCAGCAGAGTGGCGAAAGGACGTTTCGCATCGCCGATCTCGTTCGCGACGAGCGCCTCAACAGCGAAGCGCTCGAGGCGGCGGAAAAACTTCTTGACGACGATCCCGAGCTGGAAAAGAAAGAGCACGCCGGAATTCGTGGCGTGCTCTCGGCGCGATACGCGCGCGCGCTGCAGCTGTTCCGGGTCGGCTAGCGGCTGGGGTTCGCCAGCCTCTTCTTGATGCGCTCCAGCTCCGCGTTCGCCTTCGCGAGCTGGTCCCGCAGCGTAGCGATCTCTTCCTCACGTGTGACCAAGACCGTGTCGCGTCCGACGATTTTTGGGGTGGCCTGCGCGAGCCGAAGCGTCAGCACCGTCTGCGCCATGCGCCTCAGCACCTGCGCCTGCGGCCGATACAACTTCGCGCCCGGCGTGGCGAGATAGATGTCGAGAGCATTGACTCCCTCAGCCATCGCGGCGGTCCTGTTGGCTGGATCGACCATGTACACTGCACGCCAGAACGATATCTCAGTCCCTTCGGTCGTCCCCTTCGCCTTGAGCGCGAAATCGGCCAGGATTCGGTCAGCTCCGGCGTAATCACCGGCTTCGATACGCTTGTTCGCCGACGCTACCACACCGGCGAATACCTCCGCGGGTGCTGGCGGCTTACCCGCCTGGCCTCTGCCGCAGCCGACGGTCAGCAGTGCTGCAATTACTGCGATTCTCCTGAACGGGGAGCTTCCGATCAAGCGACTTCCTCGACGACTGGTGTGCGGCGGAATGGAGTGCGGCGGGTGATGGCCGCCCGCACTGGGAGAATAATAGAAAAAATCGTGCCCATTCCAAGGGTGCTTTCAACCTTTATCGTGCCGCCATGGGCTTCCACGATCTCCCGCGCGATGGCGAGGCCCAGACCCGTCCCCTTCGCGGCAGCGTAAGCCTGGTTGCTCGCCTGGAAGAATTTCTCGAAGATGTGAGGCAGCTGCTCCGCCGCGATCCCCACTCCGGTATCGCGTATCGTGATGGAAACCTCGTTCTCGGATCCTTCGACACCGAGCTCGACCGTGCCGCCCCGGTCCGTGAACTTGAACGCGTTCGACAGAAGATTTCCGAGCACTTCGTTGATGCGGTCCTCGTCCCACAGGACGTGCGACGGCAGATCGCCCCCACGCACGACGCGGAAGCTGATCTCGCGCTGAAGCGCCAGGACCTGGAACGACGTCTCGAAGGAATGCAGGAACCGGTCGAGATCCACCTGACGGCGCTCGAGCTTTCCGCCGCCAGCCTCGAAGCGGCTGATGTCCAGCAGCCGCTTCACCAGGCGCGTGAGTGTGTGCGCCTGTTTGCCGAGCGTGCCGCAGATCTCGCGCTGCTTCGGGTTGAGCTCACCGTAGATGTTCTCCTGGAGCAGCTCCAGATATCCGACGATCACGTTGATCGGCGTCTTAAGCTCATGTGACGCAACCGATACGAATTCTGCCTTCAGCTTGTCGAGCTCGGCGAGCTGCGCCGTCATTCCGTGATAGCTGTTGGCGAGCCGCCCGAACTCATCCGTCCGCTTCTCCATCGCGGGGAGGCGCTGCGTGAAGTCGCCGTCGGCGACCGCCTGCATTCCCTTGTCGAGCTCGAAGACGGGGTGGCTGATCGAGCGAGTGAGCCAGATCGCGATCAGCGTCGCGATGAGAAGCGCGATTGCCAGCGAGCCGGCGGCGGTGCGCTGCGCGTCAACGGTCATGGACGCCGCTTCCTCTACGCGCTCGTAAGTCTCGTCCCGAAGACGCGCTTCCGTCCGGGCGATGACTCTGTCGATTGTGAGCAGGGCGGGGCGAGTGCGCTGTGCCGATATGTCGTCTGCCGTGTTGACGGCGCCCGACGCGGCCGCCTGCCACTCGGCTTCAGTGGATGCCCGCAGAGCGAGGATCGCGTTCGACAGGTCGGTGGACGACTGGCGGGGCATGAACTGCGTGAGTGACCCGGCGCGCGTCGCGAGCAGGTCAATCTGCTTCCGCATACGCTCGAGCGAGGCCGGCTCGGCAACGAGTATGAGCGCGTCCTCACTTCGCTTGACGTCGTCCGCCAGCTCACGGAAACCGCCGAGGAGAAGCGATGCCGCGAACTCGCGGTCACGAAGCAGGCGTGTCTGCTCGTGGACGGCATCGAGAGAACGCAGGGCAAGGATCAAAGGGACAAGCAGGATCACGGTGATCGAAACGATCCCCAATCCGAGACGCGTACGCAGTTTCATGCGCGGTTGACACCCCTATAGGGGACACCTAGCTTGCCGCGCACCCGCCCAGTTGAACCAGAACCCAATGACTCCCCCATACGTACGTATAGCCGAACTCAGTCCTCACGCCGGACAGAATGTCCAGGTGAAGGGCTGGGTCACCCATCTACGCTCCTCAGGCAAGGTTGCCTTCGTCGTGATGCGCGATGGGAGTGGCATTCTGCAGTGTGTTCTGGTGAAAAGTAGTCTCCCCGCCGAAGCGTGGGAACGGTACTCGGAGCTTACACAGGAAACGACGATCGAAGTCACCGGAGAGGCACGTCCCGACAAGCGGGCTCCAGGTGGCTTCGAGCTTGGCGTAACCGACCTTGCCATCGTCGGCCCGAGCCCGGTGGACTACCCCATTCAGCCGAAGGAGCACGGGATCGATTTTCTCCTCGATCACCGCCACCTGTGGCTGCGCACCGAGCGCCAGTGGGCCATCGCGCGCGTACGCCACGAGACGGAGCAGGCGATCCGCGATTTCTTCTACGAGCGCGATTTCACGCTGGTGGACACGCCCATCCTCACAGCGGCCATCGGCGAGCGGAGCGGGCTTTTCTCCACCGAGTACTTCGACGAGGGGGTGGCGTATCTCGCGCAGACGGGCCAGCTCTACGGTGAAGCCGCGGCCGCCGCGCTTGGTCGCATCTATTGCTTCGGCCCGACATTCCGCGCCGAGAAGTCGAAGACGCGCCGCCACCTGTCCGAATTCTGGATGGTCGAGCCCGAGGTCGCGTTCAACGACTCCGACGACAACATGCGGCTGCAAGAGGAGTTCGTCTCGTACATAGTGCAGCGCTGCCTCGAGCGTCGCCGCGACGAGCTTCTCATCCTCGAACGCGACCTTTCGAAGCTCGAGACCGTCGTCTCTCCGTTCCCGCGAATCGACTATGCCGAAGCGGTTCACATCCTCCAGGAGAAAGGCAGCTCCGTGGTGTGGGGCGACGACCTCGGTGCGGAGGACGAATCGCTGCTCGTCGAGGGATACGATCGCCCGATCTTCATATACAACTACCCGAAGGAAGCCAAGGCCTTCTACATGAAGGAGAACCCGGCCGATCCGCGGACCGTGCTCTGCAACGACCTGCTGGCGCCAGAGGGCTACGGCGAGATCATCGGCGGCTCACAGCGCGAGGATGACTACGACAAGCTGCTGCACCGGATCGAGGAAGAGAAGTTGCCGCTCGATGCATACAGCTGGTACCTGGACCTGCGCCGCTACGGGACGTTCGTGCACTCGGGATTCGGACTCGGACTCGAGAGGACCGTGTCATGGATCTGCGGTCTTCCGCATTTGCGGGAGGCGATCGCGTTCCCCCGCATGATGAATCGCCTTAGGCCATAGCGCATCAGCCGGGGCTGGCTCTCCCGGCGCGGTTCTTGACCTCGTTCCAGATCGAATCGAGCTGATCCAGTCCGGCCGATCGGATGTCCAGACCACGCTCGCGGGCCGTGCTCTCCACTTCCCGGAAGCGCTCCTCGAACTTCGCGTTCGCCTTGTCCAGAGCCAGTGCTGCGTGGACGCCGGCCTTCCTGCAGAGGTTGACGCATGCGAACAGCAGGTCTCCCAGCTCGGATTCGAGCTCACCATGCGCCGCGTCGAGCAACGGCGGTGCGCCGGGGGCCGAAGCGGGCCGCCCTGCGAGGTGCTCCCGGACTTCGGCCAGCTCCTCTTCGATTTTTCCCGCGGGGCCGTCGGTATCCGGCCAGTCGAAGCCGACGCTGGCGGCCCGGTCCTGAAGGCGATGCGCACGGTGCAGGGGAGGCAGCGCCATGGGGAGTCCGTCGGCAATAGATTCGCGCTTCTTCGATTTCATCTTCTCCCACGGTTCCTTCACCCCGTCGCCGTACAGATGCGGGTGGCGCGCTTTCATCTTCGCGATGAGCCCGCCCGCGACATCATGCACGTCGAACTCGCCGCGCTCTTCGGCGATTACCGAGTGAAAGAGGACCTGGAGGAGCAGGTCACCGAGCTCTTCACGAAGCAGCGCCGGCTTGCCTTCGCGTATCGCGTCGTCAAGCTCGTGGCATTCCTCGATCAGATAGGGGCGCAGCGATTCGTGCGTCTGCGCAGCATCCCAGTCGCATCGTTTGCGGAGATCGCGCATCAGCGCGATCGTGTCGTCGAGTGTGGATCTGTCGTCCATGGAGGGCTGGCTCGCTAGATTGGGCGTGTGATTGCAATAGTACCGGACCCCCGCTGCCGCCGGCAATGCTGAGCCGCGCATGGATGGAGGTGGACCTCGCCGCGCTGGTGCGGAACGCGGCCGCGCTCCGCGATCGCGCAGGGGTTCCGCTCATCCCCATGGTCAAGGCAGACGCGTATGGCCTCGGGGCCATACAGGTGGCGCATGCGCTCGAACAGCTCGATCCGCATGGCTTCGGCGTCGCGACGGTTGCCGAAGGTGCCGAGCTCCGCGCTGCCGGCATCGTTCGTCCCATCATCCTCTTCAGTCCGCTTCTGCCAGAGGAGATGGGGGCAGCCAACGTAGCGCGGCTGACGCCCACGCTGGGCTCGGCGGAGGAGATCGCCGCGTGGAAAGCATACGGAGGCCCATATCACCTGTCGATTGACACCGGCATGTCGAGGGCGGGTGTGCCGTGGCGGGAGATGGGAGCACTCGCCGGCGTGATTGCGGATCATCCGCCTGAAGGCGCGTTCACGCATTTTCATTCGGCGCAGCTCGACGACGGCTCGATGGAGCTTCAGGAGTCGCGATTCCGCGAGGCGCTCGCGACGCTCGCACTCGGCCCCGCGCTGCTTCACACCGACAACAGCGCGGCGATCGTCCGGCACGGGCGCTCGCCGTGGAATGCGATTCGTCCCGGCATTTTCCTGTACGGAGTCGGCAGCAGTGAAAGCGCCGCCCTTCAGCCCGAGTGCGTCGTGCACGTGAGAGCGCGCATCGTCGAGATGCGCTGGGTCGAAGCGGGGGACACGGTCAGCTACGACGCGACCTGGACAGCTGCCGGGCGTCGGCTGATCGCGACTGTTCCGGCGGGGTATGCCGACGGTTATCCGCGCGGCGCGAGCAACGCCGGACGCGTGCTCGTACGCGGATATCCTGCGCCGATCGCGGGCAGAGTGACGATGGACATGATCATGCTCGATGTCACGGACTCGGGTGCGGAAGTCGGCGACGTCGTCACGCTTGTTGGTGACGGATCAGCGTCGAAGGCGCCGGTGGACGTCGCATCGGTTGCGGCGATTGCGGGACTGTCGCCCTACGAGCTGCTCACCGGATTGCGCGGGCGCCTGACCCGCGTTTACAGAGGCCAGTGAAGATGAACAGAGCGGTCATTCTCGTTCTCGATGGCGTCGGGGCTGGCGATGCCCCGGATGCCGACGCATATGGAGACGTCGGAAGCAATACGCTCGGGCACGTCGCGCGCGCCGTCGGCGGATTCAACCTGCCTGCGCTCGCGCGTTACGGACTTGGCAACGTCCTCGAACTTGTCGGGATTCCGCGAGAGCCCGCCTGCGAGGCCGCGTGGGGGAGGATGCAGCCCGCTTCCGCAGGGAAAGACAGCACGGCGGGCCACTGGGAGATCGCCGGCGTTCACCTTGCGCACCCTTTCCCGACGTATCCTCACGGATTCCCCGCCGAGGTGGTGAGCGAGTTCAGCCGGCTCACGGGGCGCGGAGTCATCGGCAATATCGCCGGCAGCGGAACTGCTGTCCTCGATCAATACGGCGAAGAGCACGCCCGTACCGGCGCCTGGATACTCTACACATCCGCTGATTCGGTCTTTCAGATCGCCGCCAACGAAGCGGTCGTTCCGTTGGAAGAGCTGTACGCGGCGTGTGAGACCGCACGGCGGATGCTCGTTCCGCCGCACGACGTCTCGCGGGTGATCGCCCGTCCATTCGTGGGCTCGGCGGGATCGTTCCAGAGAACCGCCAACCGGCGCGACTACTCGATCGAGCCGCCGGAGAAGACGCTTCTCGACGCGCTGGCCGATGCGGGCATCGACAGACACGGCGTCGGCAAGGTGGACGATCTTTTCGCCAGGCGGTCGATCGTCGCGCAGCATACGGCATCCAACGCCGAGGGAATCGATCTCGTTCGCCAGTGGCTCGAGAGCGACCAGAGTGGGCTGCTCTTCGCCAACCTAGTAGATTTCGACCAGTTGTACGGGCACCGCAACGACGTTGGGGGATTCTACAACTCGCTACGGGAGTTCGACTTCGCTCTCCCGCTAATCACCGACGCCATGCGCGAGGACGATCTGCTCTTCATAACCGCCGACCATGGCAATGACCCCACCACTGCATCAACGGATCACGCCCGGGAAATGGTCCCGCTGCTCGCCATCGGCGCGCGGGTCCGGGCGGGCGATCTCGGGGTCCGCCGGACTTTTTCGGATCTGGGCGCAACTGTCGGGGAGTGGCTTGGTGTCTCATTCCGCGGGCAGGGTGAATCGTTTCTTCGTCAGCTGATCGCCACGTGAGTGGAGCGGACGATACGATGAGCAAGCCCGACGCCCTGCGTCAGGCTGCGTTTGCCGCCATGGAGAACGCCTACGCGCCTTACTCGCGGTTCCGTGTCGGAGCCGCGGTGAGGACCGCGACGGGGGAAATCGTGGCCGGCTGCAACGTCGAGAACGCCGCATATGGCGAAGCGCTCTGCGCTGAGCGGGCGGCTATCGCCGCGGCGGTCGCTCGGGGACTAAGGGATTTCGAGGAGATCGTGATCGCCAGCGAATCGGACGATCCGACGCCTCCGTGCGGATCGTGCCGTCAGACGATGAGCGAGTTCGCTCCCGACCTGAAGGTCACGAGCTATGCGAAGAACGGAAAGCAGGCGACGTGGCGTCTCACCGATCTTCTGCCCGCGGCGTTTACGCTGAACCATCTACGTGGAAGGCAGTAAGTGGAATTGATTTCAGCCCGGCTCAGGCTGGCCGGCCTAGTGATACTGACCACCATCGCCGCCGCCTGTACCGAGAAGCTCGACAACAGCGCCGGCTGCCCGATCCTCTGCCCGGACCAGGGCGGACAGATCGAGACGATCACCATCGATCCGGTGTCGCTCGATTCGACGGTGTCGGCGCTCACGGGCCAGGGAACGGAGTCTTCGCTGCTGCTCGCAACGCGCGGCGATACCCTCGACTCCCGCGCCATCATTCGCTTCGACAGCATCCCGGCGAGATTCAGTCGCCCGGGAAGCGATACGACAACGACGGCGATCACGACTGTGGACAGCGCGTTTCTTCGCCTTCGTGTGGATACGATCGGAGCGAAGATTCCGGGCCCGCTCACGCTCGATCTCTACGACGTGAACTCCGACGCGCCCGACAGCGCCGTCGTGCCGATCGCCGCGCTGTTCACGCCCGATCGCCTCATCACGTCCGCCACGTACGAGAAAACGGCGCTCAAGGACACGATCCTCGTGGCGATTCCGTCGGGGGTAATCCTCGCGCGCAAAGGCGGGCCGATGCGCATCGGGATCCGCGCCCGCAGCACGCAATCGGTCGAGGTGCGGCTCCTCTCGCAGGAAGGTGCGGGCAATCCGTCGCTCCTGTCGTTCCGCGTCTCGCCTGACACGACGATCGCCAAGGTCTCGCTCACTCCGTACTCGAAGACGCCCGCGAATCAGACAGTGCTGGCCGGCTCGCTCGCGGATTACACCCTGCTGGTGAAGGGCTCGCCCGCCGGGCCGCTGAGCTCGCTGAACATCGGCGGGCTTCCTGCGCGGCGCGTGTACATGCGGTTCAACATTCCAGCGTTCCTCGTGGACTCGGTTGATGTCGTGCGCGCGACTCTGCTCCTGACGCAGATTGCCAATCCGGGGCTCGATGCGACCGACACGGTGAGTATCATCCCTCACGTTTCGCTCGCAGCGACGGCTGTGACCGACGTCGCCAAGGCGGCCCAGATCACTGCGCTCGCCAACACCGACACGCTTCGCGTGCAGCCCGGCGGAAGCGGCGTGAGAAGCGTTGAAGTGGCGTCGGTCGTCGCTCTCTGGCGTCTTCAGAAGGTCGAAGACACGCCGCGCGCTCTCGTGCTGCTCAGCATTCGGGAAGGCGTATCCCCTCTCGAGGCCCGCTTCTATTCGATTGAAGCGAGTCCGGACCGCCGGCCGCGGCTGCGGATCAGTTATTCGGCCAGAAAATCAACGGGGCTCCCCTGATGCGGCATACTCCCGGACGGACAGCGGCGTTCTTTTTCCTCGTCGCGTCGATTCCCGCCGCGTCAGCCGGCGCGCAGGGCACGCTCAGCACACAGGGGTTCGGCTACCCCACGGGGCAGCTCAGCGCGCGAGCGCTCGCTACCGGCGGCGGAATCTCCGAATTCGATCCTGACAGCCCGCTCAATCCGGCGGCAATCGCGCTCACCTCGGATCCGCGGATGTTCCTCCAGTACGAGCCCGAGTTCCGCAAGCTGACCAACGGGAGCGCGTCGTCGAACAGCACGACGGCTCGTTTCCCCGTGGCATCGGCGTCGATGCCATTCGGGTCGAAGGGAAGCATCGGGCTTTCCGTGGCGACGTTGCTCGATCGCTCGTCGTCCACCACCAGCACTCGCGAACAGGAAGTCGGTGGCGTCGTCGCCACGATCACCGAGACGACACGGACACTCGGCGCGATCAACGACATCCGCCTGGCCGGCGGATGGGCACCGAGCCCGAAGGTCCAGTTCGGCGTCGGAGGGCACGTTTACACCGGCCAGAATCGCGTATTCTTCTCGCAGTCGTTCCCCGACACGCTCAAGTTCAGCGGCGTTTCGCAGGTCTCTACGCTCGGCTTCACTGGATTTGCGGCTTCCGCGGGCGTTCTGGTTCGTCCTTCCCGGAACATCGGGTTCGCACTGAGCGGCCGTAAAGGTGCAAGGATTGAAGCGCGTGCTGGTGATTCGACGGTGTCGAAGGCCAACATTCCGGACCGGTACGCAGCCGGCGTGTCGTATGAAGGAATCCCGGGCTCGAGCATTTCGGCGCATCTCGCGCGCGAGCAGTGGTCGAGCCTGAACGGCCTCGGATCCAGCGCGGCAAACGCGGTGGATACGTGGGAGGGCGGGTTCGGCGTCGAATCGCTCGGCCCTCGCGTCGCCGACAGGCAGACCGTGCTGAGACTGGGCGCGCGGTATCGCACGCTGCCGTTCACCGCCGCGGGTAACGAGGTGAAGGAGCTGTCGTTCGCCGGAGGAATCGGCGCGCAGTTCTTCCGCAACCGCGCGACGTTCGACATGACGGTCGAGCGCGCGGGGCGTTCCGTGAGCGCGGGCAGCCTCGACGCGCGCGAGCGTGCGTTCATCCTCAGCTTCGGGCTGCGCGTCCGCCCGTAATTATCATGGCCGAGCCGGTTATTGAATCGGGCCCGCTCGTTCTGGTGGCCGATGATGTCCCGACCAATGTCGAGCTGCTGATAGACCAGCTCCACACGCTCGGATACAGGACGATTGGCGCTCATGACGGCCCTTCAGCGGTCGCCGCGTGCTTCGAGCACAATCCCGATCTCTGCATTCTCGATGTGTCCATGCCCGCGGGCGACCTGGGCGTGGACACGCGCTCGACCGGCTTCGAGGTCTGCCGTCGCATCAAGCGCGACCCCCGCACGTCGCGCATCCCCGTGATATTCGTGACGGCGATGAACGACACGACCGATCGTGTGCGCGGCATCGAGGCCGGCGGAGACGATTTTCTCACCAAGCCGCACAATCGTCTCGTGCTCGGCGCCCGCGTTCGCAGCCTGCTCAAGCTGAAGGCGGCGACCGACGCGCTCGAGAACAGCTATCGCAAGCTCCGCGAGCTCGAGAAGGTTCGCGACGACCTGATGAAGATGATCGTGCACGATCTCAAGACCCCGCTGACATCCGTGCTTGCGACGCTCGAGCTGCTCGCCGACGGTGATTTCGGCGGCCTGACGGACGACCAGAAGCGCGCGGTGAGCGACGCTGAGGGGAAGGCGGAGGATCTTCTCGCCCTCATCGAGGACATCCTCGAAGTGTCGCGCATCGAGGAGTCGGCGGTGAAGCTGTCGCGTACGCCGATCGCGCCGGCGGCGCTATTGAGTGAACTGGTTTACGAGTGGCAGCACCGGTTCCAGCAGGAGAAAACGACTGCCTCGCTCAAGGTGGACGAGGACACTCCCGTCTTCCACGCCGACAAGGCGCTGCTCAAGCGCGTGTTCTCGAACCTGATTCAGAACGCGGTGACGCACTCGTCCAGTCCAATTGATCTCGTGATGAGCGCGCGCCAGGCGGGAGATTCGGTGTTGTTCACGGTCTCCGACAATGGGCCAGGAATTCCACCGGAGTATCATGAGGTGATCTTCCGCAAGTTCGGCCAGGTCGCCGGAACCAAAACGCCACGTGTTCGCAGCTCCGGCCTCGGACTCACCTTCTGCAAGCTCGTAGTGGATCTCCACGGCGGGATGATCTGGGTGCGGAGCCACGAGGGGGAGGGAAGCGCGTTCTTCGTGCAGATTCCCATCAAGCCAGTCGAAGATTCCGGCACCGAGGAGGGAACCGCGCCACGGACGCGCTCACGCGGAACGCTCCCGGGCGGCTGATGAAGGTTTTCGTACGCACGTACGGCTGCCGCGCGAACCAGTACGATACGGAAGCGGTGCGACAGATGCTCGCATCCGCCGGCGTCGAAGAGACCGTAGATCCTTCGGAAGCAGATTACGCTGTCCTCAACAGCTGCACCGTGACCGCATCGGCGGAAGCGGATCTACGTTCCGATGTCAGGGCGCTGGCGCGCGGCAATCCCGGCATCCGGACGGTGATCATGGGTTGCGCGTCGGGACTTCCCGGGCGGGACGAGGGCGTTGCGCCGCTGAGGACGCTTCCGCGTGTGAGCGAGATCGTCGCCGGCGCGGATGTTCCGGCCGTCGCCGCCGCGCTGGGGATACGGCGCTCCGAACCGGCCGGCGCCGCTTCACCGGGTGAAGTTGCAATGCAGACTGGGGCTCGTGCGCTGCTTCGCATCCAGGAAGGCTGCGACGAGCACTGCACGTTCTGCGCGACGACGCTGTCGCGTGGATCGAGCCGCTCGCGTGCGGTTGCCGATGTTCTTCACGAAGCGCGAGGGCTTGCGGTATCACACCCGGAAATTGTCCTGACCGGAATTCACATCGGGAGCTACGGACTCGACATCGGATCGTCACTGGGTGAGCTGGTCGAGACACTGATCGGCGGCATCCCGGATGTGCGCTTTCGTCTGTCTTCCGTCGAAGCGACCGAAGTGGATGACCGCCTCGCCGCGCTGCTTGGCTCCGGTGGGTCGCGATTGGCGCCCCATCTTCATGCACCGCTCCAGTCCGGATCCGATTCGGTACTTCGACGTATGGGCCGACACTGGTATACAGCCTCGGCGTACGAGGCGGCTGTCCTCCGCCTTACGGGGACCGGGCGGCCGTTCGGCCTTGCCGCCGATGTCATCAGCGGTTTTCCCGGTGAGAGCGAATCGGATCACATGGACACCGTTCGACTCGTCGAGCGGCTGCCCTTCACGTCGCTGCACGTATTCCCGTATTCGCCGCGTCCCGGGACCGCTGCTGTCGGGCTCGGCGATCATGTGCAAGCGTCGGTCGCCGGCCGTCGTGCGCGCGAGCTCCGCGAGCTCGCGAAGGAGAAGGCGGCAACTTACCGATCGAGGCGCGCGGGAGGGGATTGCGACGTCGTCGTCACTGGGCGCGGCAAAGGGCTCACCGAGGATTATCTTTCGGTCTCGGTTTCGGACGCATCCATGCCGAGATGCTCCCGCTTCACGGGAGTTCTTCGCGATGTTGATGGCCAGCTCATCGCGTTTCCTGCCGGCGATACCCAGGCATGACAGAAGTGAACCGCTCCACAGTCTACATCGAGACCTACGGTTGCCAGATGAACGTCAGCGATTCCGAGTTAATGCTCGGAAAGCTCGCTGCGTCCGGGTATGACGAGGTGGAGACACCCGAAGCGGCCGACGTGATTCTGGTCAACACCTGCGCGATCCGTGAGCACGCGGAACAGCGTGTCATGGGCCGCCTCGGCGAAATGAAAAGCAGAATGAAGCCCGATGCGATACTTGGCGTCACGGGTTGCATGGCGCAGCGCCTGGGTCCTCAGATTCTCGAGCGCGCGGGTCATGTGAGCCTCGTCATCGGGCCCGATGGATATCGCTCGCTGCCGTTTCTCCTGGAAAACGCGCGGCGCGGGATGAAGGCGACGGCGACCGACTTCGATCTCGAGGAGCATTACGAGGACTTCAAGCCGCGCCGGTTCGACAAGGTCAAGGCGTGGATCCCCGTTCAGCGCGGATGCGACTACCGGTGCACCTACTGCATCGTGCCGACGACGCGCGGTCCGGAGAGAAGCCGGCGCCTCGAGGAAGTCGTGCGTGAAGCTGGCGAAGTCGTCGCCGAAGGGATGTCGGAAGTGGTGCTGCTCGGCCAGACGGTAAACTCCTACACCGATGGCCGGCATGACTTCGCCGATCTTCTTCGTGAGGTGGGAAGCGTCTCCGGCATTCGTCGGCTGCGGTTCACCAGTCCGCATCCGAACGACTTCAGCGACCGTGTAATTGACGCGATCGCCGGGACCGCGGCGGTGTGCGAGCATGTTCATCTGCCGATGCAGTCCGGGTCCACGCGGGTTCTCAAGCGCATGCTCAGGCGTTACAGCCGCGAAGGGTACATGGAGTGCGTCGCGCGTCTCCGCCGCGCGGTGCCGGGACTCTCGCTGACGACGGACATCATCGTCGGATTTCCCGGCGAGAGCGATGCCGACTTCGAGGAGACGCTGAGCGCCGTTCGGGAGGTCGGATTCGAGGACGCCTACACGTTCAGGTTCTCCCCGCGCGAAGGTACTCCGGCGACGCGGATGCCGTCCAGCGAGACGATTGCCGATGACGTCGCCAGCGAGCGACTGACGCGGCTCATCGAGACGGTCCGCGCGGGAACGCGAGCGCGCAATCTGCGCATGCTCGGCGAGCGAAGAGAGGTGCTCGTCGAGAAGGAAGCGCGCCGCGGCGGCCTGCTCCAGGCGCGCACGCGCGACTTCAAGACCGTCATCATTCCGGGGGAGGCGTCGCTGATCGGCAGCTACGCGACGGTGGAGCTGACAGGCACGACGGGATCCACGTTCACCGGATCCATCGTGCGCGACAGGGCCCATCTGCCGGTAGCGGTCTGACGCAGCAGTAGCATGTCCCGCGCGGCGAAGTGATGCCGCGCGATTCGCTCACGCGACCATAGTGGGACGATTGCCGCACAGGATCGCCCGCTGCCTTTGATCGCGTTCGCATATTTCTGGTTCGCCGCGGGCCTTGTCGCGGGCTTCGGTGGATTCGCCTGGATCGCCTGCACGATGGGGCTGTTCGCTCTGCTCGTGGCCGCGGTGTGCCGCCGTACGAAAACTGCGGCACTTGCTCTGATGCTCATCGGCGGGGCGCTGTTGCCATTGACTTCGCAGGCGCCGACTCGGCGACATGCCCCGAGGCCAGCCGATGCCGCGCGTCCGCCCGCTGTGACGCAGGGTCAGGACGCCAATCAGCTTCTCGAAGGCATGCGCGACCGGGCCTCGCGCGCAATTGATCGATACTTCGGGCGGGACGCTCCGATGGCGCGTGCGCTGTTGATCGCGGATCAGCACCGCATTCCTCCCGAAATGCGTGACCGCTACGCGCGCGCCGGCATGGTGCACATGCTGTCGATTTCCGGATTGCACGTCGCGATAGTTGCCGGCGCAGTGATCCTGCTGCTGCAGGCCGCGCGAATACCTCGCGGCACGGCCACGCTTCTCGGTGTCGGGATCACGGCGTTCTACGTTGCTGTAATCGGAGCTCCGGCCCCGGCCGTGCGCTCGGCGATGATGCTCGCCATCATCGCGGCCTCGCGGGCCACGCAGCGGCCGACTTCTCCGTGGGCGGGGCTCGCGGTGGGCGCGTTCGCGCCGCTGATAGTGCCGCGCACGGTGCTCGATCTCGGATATCAGCTCAGCGTCGTCGGGATCGCGGGGCTGATCGCGAGCGGAATGCTCGCTCGCAGGGTGCTGGTGAATCGCCTCGACGGATGGCGGCTCAGGATTGGGAAGGCGCTGTTGACATCGGTTGTCGCGACGGTGGTGACCGCGCCCCTCATTGCGTGGTATTTCGGCCGCATCAGTCTGATTGGGCCATTCGCGAACCTCGCCGCTGGTCCGGTCATCTCGATACTTCAGCCGACGCTTTTCCTGGCGCTGGCGTTCGCGCCCGCGCCGGTCTTCGCTCAGTTCTTCGCCGATGCCGCGCATCCCATGCTGATCCTGTTCGACGACATCGCGAGGGTCTCGGCCGCGCTGCCGGCCGCATCGGTCACGGTAATTCCCTCGCTGCTCGCTGTCGTCGCCGGCGGGGCGGCCGTGACTGCGTTCGTGGCCGCGTGCATGAGCCGCTATCCAGGGCGGCCGATAGTGGCGGGTGCGGCGTGCCTTTGCTTCATCGCGTGGGCGCCCGCATTACCGCTGCCCTATGGCGGCGGCATGGAGATGCACGTGCTCGACGTGGGGCAGGGAGACGCCATCCTGGTCCGGTCGGACCGCGGCCGGTGGATCGTGTTCGACGCCGGGCGGATATGGAGCTCGGGCGACGCCGGTCGCGCGACAATCGTTCCGTATATCATGAGCCGCGGCGGAGCGGTTTCCGCGTTCGTGTTATCGCACGCGCACGCCGACCATGTCGGCGGCGCGGTGTCGGTGATCAGGTCACTGCGTCCGCGCGTCTTCTGGGATTCCGCGTTTCCACAGGGAAGCGGCGTCTACGAGGAGACTCTGAAGGCGGCGCGAAGTAACGGTGTGGAATGGCGGCGCGTGCATGCGGGCGACTCGCTGCGCGTGGATGGAGTGCTCATTCAGTTTCTCGCGCCGGATTCAGCGTGGACGTCGTCGCTCGCCGATCCAAACGAGGCGAGCACGATCGCCCTCGTGCAATACGGCTCGACGCGATTCCTGCTCACCGGCGACGCTGAGCGTGCGGAGGAAAGCTGGCTCCTCGATCACGCGCGAAGCGATCTTGCCGCCGACGTCCTCAAGGTCGGACACCATGGGAGCTCGACGAGCAGTGGGGACGATTTTCTTGCGGCCGTGCATCCGTCGCTGGCGATCATCTCCGTCGGAGCCGATAATCTGTATGGGCATCCGAGCGCCGACGTTCTCGCCGCGCTCGGGCGCGTCGGGGCGCGGACCGTGCGAACCGACAGATCGGGAACCGTCGTTGTCCGGAGCGACGGCACGCGCATAACGTTCGAAGCGGGCGGAGAGCATTGGGATATCTCGCGAGAGTAGGGAAGGAACTTGTTGGCAACCCGGTGGACCTGCCGGAGGCGTTGACTGAGTCGTGGCCGGAGCTCGTCACGCTGCGTTTCAGACGGGGCGGCCTGCCGCTGCGGATAGGCGGTTGGCTGCTCGGTCAGGCGACCGTTGCGGCGATCACTCTGGGACGAACGATCTTTCTTGCGCCTGCCACCCGGTTCGACCCTGAGCTGCTCTTGCACGAGCTTCGTCACGTCCAGCAGTTTTCCGAGCGCAGATCGTTTCCCCTCCGTTACATTTGGGAGAGTCTGCGGAGAGGCTATCACGCCAATCGCTACGAGGCCGACGCGCGCAGCTACGCCGCTCGCCGCCTCGCGCGCGCTACCGGATCCGGGTCCGAAGAGGATGCATAACGTGGTGCAGCATACGGCTACTTCGGTCGTGACGATCGAGCGGTACATCATCGAGCAGGAAAAGCTTCACCCGGACGCGACCGGCGAGCTGTCGGGCCTTCTCTACGATCTGGCACTCGCGGCGAAGATGATCGCCAACAAGGTGCGCAGCGCCGGGCTCGCCGACATCCTCGGATCCGCTGACCACACGAACGTCCAGGGCGAGACGCAGCAGAAGCTCGACGTCATCTCCAACGAGATCATCATCAAGGCGGTGGATCACGGCGGCCGTCTGTGCGCTCTGGCGTCGGAGGAAGAGCCGGACATCATCCAGATTCCGGACAACTTCAAGTGCGGCAAGTACTGCCTGCTGTTCGATCCGCTCGACGGCTCGTCCAACATTGACGTGAACGTGCCCGTGGGGACGATTTTCTCCGTGGTGAAGAAGATCAGCCGCGGCGCACGCGGCGAGATGGAGGACATGCTGCAGCCGGGACGGCGCCAGGTCGTTGCCGGCTACGTCATCTACGGATCGAGCACGATGCTCGTGTACACGACGGGACGGGGCGCGCACGGATTCACGCTGGATCCATCCATTGGCGAGTTCCTCCTTTCGCACCCGAACATCCGCATTCCCAACAGCGGCAGGTATCTCTCGGTCAACGACTCGTATGAGCAGCTGTGGTCGGACAAGGTGCGCGCAGTGATGCGGCGCTTTCGCGGTATCGACGGCGAGCGGACGCCGATGAGTGTCCGGTATGTCGGATCTCTCGTCGCGGACTTCCACCGCAACCTTCTCGGAGGCGGCTTGTTCGCGTATCCGTCGAACACCAGGAACCCCAAGGGAAAGCTGCGGCTGCTGTACGAAGCAAATCCGCTCGCATTCATCGTCGAGCAGGCTGGCGGCGCGGCGACCAACGGCGACACCCGGATTCTCGACCTTGAGCCGACTGATCTGCATCAGCGTACTCCGCTGTACATCGGCAGCAAGGGCGACGTGGACATCGCGACCTCGATGCTCGCCGGGTCCGTTCCGGATGAGACGCCGCTAGCGGCCCGATGAGCTCCGCCGGCGGCGAGTCCGCCGAAAAGCTGTCGCCGTCCGGAATCCCGGTCGCCGCCGTCCTCAGGCCCGCGGACGCGCCGCTCGATTACGCGGCCGACCTGAACGACCCGGGCCGCTGGCCGTTCACTCGCGGTGTTCAGCCGACGATGTATCGCGGCCGGCTCTGGACGATGCGCCAGTATGCCGGATTCGGAACGGCCCGGGACACCAACGAGCGGTTCCGCCATCTGCTCGAGGCCGGCCAGACCGGGCTCTCCGTCGCATTCGACCTGCCGACGCAGATGGGCCTCGACTCGGACTCGCCCCGCTCGCTGGGAGAAGTGGGCCGGGCCGGCGTGGCCATAGATACCGTCGAAGACATGCACGCCCTGCTGGCCGATCTGCCCCTCGATACTGTCTCCACTTCGATGACGATCAACGCCACCGCGGCAACGCTTCTGGCGATGTACATCGTCGTCGCCGAAGAACGCGGCATTCCGCGGCACTCGATCAGCGGAACCATTCAGAACGACATCCTCAAGGAATACATCGCGCGCGGAACGTACATATATCCGCCCGAGCCAAGCCTTCGTCTCATCTCCGAAGTTTTCCGCTTCTGCGCGATTGAGGTGCCGAGCTGGAATCCCATCTCGATCTCCGGCTATCACATACGCGAGGCGGGCGCGACAGCGGTGCAGGAGCTCGCCTTCACGCTCGCCAGCACGATCGAGTACGTGCGCCGTGCGATCGCCGCGGGGCTTCCCGTCGATTCGTTCGCGCCCCGGCTCTCGTTCTTCTTCGCGGCTCACAATGATCTCTTCGAGGAAGTCGCGAAGTTTCGCGCCGCGCGCCGCATGTACGCGCGCATCATGCGCGAGCGATTCGGAGCCGCCGACGCCAGCTGCCGGATGCGGTTTCACACACAGACCGGCGGCGTCACGCTGACCGCTCAGCAGCCGCTCAACAACGTCGTGCGCGTGACGGTGCAGGCGCTGGCAGCGACTCTCGGCGGCACTCAGTCGCTCCACACGAACGGTTACGACGAAGCGCTCGCGCTTCCGACGGCCGGGGCGGCGACCCTCGCCCTGCGCACGCAGCAGATAGTGGCATACGAATCCGGTGTCGCGACAACCGTCGATCCGCTTGCTGGCAGTTACTACGTCGAGCATCTCACCAGCGAGCTGGAGAAACGGGCAACCGAGCTGATCGCCAGGTCGGACGAGCTGGGCGGGTCCGAAGCAGCGATTGCCGCCGGATTTTTCCAGGAAGAGATCGCGCGCAGCGCGTACGAGCATCAGCTGCGCGTCGAAAGCGGAGCGACGACTGTCGTCGGCGTCAATCGCTTCACCGACGATGAGCCGCCGCCGCCGATTCCGGCTCCAGATTTCTCGCGCCTCGAGACGGATCAGTGTTCAGCTCTCGCGTCCGTCCGGCAACGGCGCGATGACGGTGCGGTGCGGGCAAGTCTCGCCGCCCTCGGAGAAGCTGCGTCCGCCCTGATGGAGAGCGCCGGCTCGGCTCCGATGATGCTCTGCATCATTGACGCGGTGCGTGCGAGAGCGACAGTGGGCGAGATTTCTTCGGTGCTCGTCGAGCGCTGGGGTCAGTACAGGCCACCGGCGTGACCGGTCGTCTGCCATGTCTCTGCACTCGTCACGGAGACACAAAGAACACGGAGGGAAACGGTTGTTGGGGGAACTGCGGGACCACGCATAGTGCGGTGCTGAGGGCCTCCATTGAGCATGAGCCTGAGCCATAAGGAGACCGAGAGCCTCACGAAACGTATTATCGGCGCTGCGATAGAAGTGCATCGGCATCCTGGACCGGGATTGCTGGAATCGACATACGAAGATTGAGGCGTTTTTCACCGTGTCTTCGTGTCTCCGTGGCAAGCAGGGCGGCTCGCCTCCATCCTGCCAACTCGAAACTGACCCACTACTGTAGATAGGGTCGTCGCTTGAGGGAGCCACCGCGCCCTCGTAACTTTGAAGGTTCGCGTCCCAAGTGCGTCCCTTCCCGTAATTCAGCATGCCGCTGTACGAGTTTCGCTGCCCGATTGGGCATGATTTCGAAAAATTCTATCGCTCCATAGGCTCCGCCAGCTCGGAGGAAAAGTGTCCCGAGTGCGGCGCCACAGCCGTGCGCCGAATCTCCGCGACCGGTCTCGTGTTCAAGGGATCCGGCTTCTACATCACGGATTACGGAAAGGACGGAAAGAAGGCGGAACGGGCTGCTGCAGCCAGCAGCGCCGCGAAAACCACATCGGCGGAAACCAAGCCCTCGACGGCCGAGGCGACGCCGGCAAAGCCGGCAGAGAGCAGCTCGGGCTCGGACGCGCCGAAAGCAGTCTCGGAGCCCAAGCCGGCCGCGACGCCAGCAAAGCTGGCTGCGACGCCCAGGAAATCCGAATGAGCTCTGCCGACCGCATTCGCGTGGAGCTCGTTGCCGCCGCCCGTGAGCTGGGCGCGGATGAATCCGTGGACCCTGTCATCGAGAGGCCGCGCGATCCCTCGCTCGGCGACTGGACGACGAACCTCGCGATGACGCTCGCGCGCCCTCTTCGCAAGCGCCCAGCCGAGATCGCCGGACTGCTGCGCGACCGCATGCATCTGGCCGATGCCGCCGTGGAGAAGGTGGACATCGCCGGACCGGGGTTCATGAATTTCTGGCTCGATCCGGCGAGCATCGCCGAGTCGGTCCGCGACGTCATTGCGGCGAACGATAAGTTCGGCCGCACCGACGTCGGGCACGGCGAGCGCGCAAATGTCGAGTTCGTGTCCGCGAATCCCACTGGCCCGCTTCACGTCGGCCACGGCAGGCAGGCGGCGCTCGGCGATGCGATCTCCACGCTCCTCGAGTGGACCGGATGGAATGTCTCGCGCGAGTTCTACTACAACGACGCCGGCGCGCAGATCGAGAATCTCGCGGCGAGCGTGCGTGCGTGGATCGAGTCTGCGCAGGGCGGTGAGATGATCATTCCCGAAGGCGGTTATCACGGGGAGTACATCCGCGAGATCGCCGAGCGGTACGCGCGCGAGCGCGGATCAGTGGATGGGAGCGACGAGGGCGACGTGAAGGACTACGCGATCGCGGCGCTCCGTGCCGAGCAGGATCTCGATCTCCAGGCCTTCGGTGTGAAGTTCGACAGGTACTTCCTCGAGTCGTCGCTTTACTCCGACGGCAAAGTGGATGAGACCGTCCAGGCTCTCAATGCCGCGGGCATGACGTACGAGTCGGATGGAGCACTCTGGCTTCGTACCAGTCAGTTCGGCGACGACAAGGACCGCGTGATGCGGAAGAGCGACGGCACCTACACGTACTTTCTCCCCGACGTCGCGTATCACGTCACCAAGTGGCAGCGCGGATTCCATCGCGCCATAGATGTGCAGGGCGCCGACCATCACAGCACTACGACGCGCGTCCGTGCCGGCCTCCAGGCGCTCAACATGGGCATCGCGCCCGACTATCCGGAGTACGTCCTTCATCAGATGGTGACGGTGATGAAGAGCGGCGAGGAGGTGAAGATCTCCAAGCGCGCAGGAAGCTACGTGACGGTGCGCGATCTGATCAACGAGGTTGGCCGCGACGCGGTTCGCTTCTTCTTCCTCATGCGGAAGAGCGATTCGCAGCTCGTTTTCGACATTGACGTGGCGCTCAAGCAGTCGGAGGAGAATCCCGTCTATTACGTGCAGATGGCGCATGCGCGGATGTGCGGCATCTTCCGCGTCGGCGAGATCGACCGTGAGACTTTCTCCGCTGACGGCATTGACCTTGGTGTGCTGCGCGAGCCCGAAGAGCAGGAGCTGATAAAGGCGCTCGCCGATTTTCCGCAGGTCGTCGCCGCTGCCGCCGCATCACTGGAGCCGCACAGGATCGCCACATATCTGACCGAGACCGCGCGCCTCGCGCATCTCTGGTATCACAGGCATCACGTGCTGGGAGAGCCCGAGCTCATCATGCAGGCCCGCCTCGCCCTCGCTCGCGCCGCCCAGATCGTCATCCGCAATGCACTCGGCATCCTCGGGATCAACGCCCCCGAGCGCATGTAGCCGGCCGCTTGACCGCAACCCACCTTCACTCAATTCAATGTCCGTACTTGTCGTCGGATCTGTAGCGCTGGACTCGGTCGAGACACCATTCGGCAAGGCCGATGACGTGCTCGGTGGATCAGCAACCTTTTTCTCCGCCGCCGCGAGCCTGCTCACGCCGGTACAGCTCGTCGGCGTCGTCGGCACGGATTATCCCGTCGAGAAGCTCCAGCCGCTGGCTGACCGCGGGGTAGATCTCTCCGGTCTCGAGCACGCGGAAGGCCCGTCGTTCAGATGGAGGGGACGCTACAGCCACGACCTCAACTCGGCGGAGACGCTCGAGACACACCTGGGTGTGTTCTCGCGCTTCAGTCCGAAGATTCCCGAGCAATTCCGCAATGCGCCGTTCGTCTTTCTCGGCAACATAGACCCGCGACTGCAGCTCGACGTGCTGAAGCAGGTCGAGCGGCCGCGCCTCGTCGCCTGCGACACGATGAATTTCTGGATACAGAGCCGCCGTCCGGATCTGATCGAGCTGCTCTCACACGTGGATCTCGTCACGCTCAATGACGGTGAAGCGCGACAGCTGACCGAAAAGGTGAACCTCGTTCAGGCCGCGAGATGGATCATGGACTGCGGGCCGAAACACGTCATCATCAAGAAGGGCGAGAACGGCGCGTTCATGTTTAACCGCGAGAGCATCTTCTTCGCCCCTGCGTTTCCTCTCGAGAACGTCTTCGATCCCACCGGAGCGGGCGATTCGTTCGCCGGCGGATTCATCGGATATCTCGCGCGCACCGGCGACCTGAGCGAAGCGAACATGAGGCGCGCGGTGATGTACGGATCGGCGATGGGATCGTTCGCCGTGGAGAAGTTCTCGACCGAGCGCCTGATGACGCTGACGCGCGAGGAGATCGCGGCACGCATCGGAGACCTGCGTAAGCTCGTGGCGTTCGAGGAGGAGCTGCCCGCTTGACCGCCGATGCGCTCCACTACCGGAGTGCGGGCGTCAATCTCGACGCCTCTGACGACGCCAGGTCGCGAATCGCGAAGCTCGTCGCCTCGACGCGCACTGCGGGATCAGTCGGAGCGTTCGGCGGATTCGGCGGGATGTTCCGGATGCCCGCCGGGATGCGGTCTCCGGTGCTCGTGTCGAGCGCCGACGGCGTCGGTACCAAGATCAAGGTGGCGATCGAGTCAGGACGCAACGATACGGTCGGCCACGATCTCGTCAATCATTGCACGAACGACATCCTGGTCCAGGGCGCGCGGCCGCATTTCTTTCTCGATTATGTCGCATTCGGCAGGCTGGACCCGGTTGTCCTCGAAGCTGTCGTGGCGGGAGTCGCAGCCGGCTGCCGCGAGAACGAGTGTGCTCTCGTCGGCGGAGAGACGGCCGAGATGCCCGGACTTTATACGCCGCCCGATTACGACCTCGCCGGATTCATTGTCGGCTCGGTCGAGGAGGACGCCGTCCTCGGCGTCTCGCGCGTAATGACCGGTGATGTGCTCATCGGGCTCGAGAGCTCGGGACTTCATACCAACGGCTATTCACTGGCGCGGAAGATCGTTCACGAGCGGCTGAAGCTCGGCTACGACGCAGCTTTCCCGGACATGGACGCGTCCGTCGCCGACGTAATGCTGGCAATCCATCGCTCGTATCTTCGCGCGCTCGAGCCCGTGCTTCCGCGAATTCACGCGATGGCGCACATCACCGGAGGCGGACTCCCCGGTAACCTCGATCGCGCTCTTCCGCAGTCGCTCGACGCGATCATTGATGCGGGAAGCTGGGAGGTGCCACCGGTCTTCACGGTTCTCGAGGCGGCGGGGAATGTGCCGCGTGACGAAATGCTGCGCGTCTTCAACATGGGTGTCGGCATGGTTGTGATCGCTGATCGCCGCGAGGCCGACGCCATTGTTGGAAGCGCGCGCGTCGCCGGAGTGGTCGGCTGGGTCATGGGCGATGTCAGAGAGGGGAACGGTGAGGTCCGGATTGGCTGACACCGCTTCCATGGCGCGCTCCGCCAACGTCACCTCCTTCGGGAGAATGAAGCCGGAAGATCTGGATGCCGCGCGCATGGACATGGCGCTGGCCATCGCGCAGCGCGGATGGGGGCAGACTGCACCGAATCCGATGGTTGGTGCGGTGGTATTCAACGGCAATGAGAAAGCCGGCGAGGGATTCCACGCCCGGTTCGGAGCTCCGCACGCCGAAGCGATGGCCCTGGCGGATGCGGGGGGTCGTGCGCGCGGCGGCACGCTCTACGTCAATCTCGAGCCGTGTAACCACATCGGCCGCACACAGCCGTGCACTGACGCGATTATCGCCGCGGGAATCGCGCGCGTCGTCGCGGCGATGCCCGATCCGAATCCCGTCGCCTCCGGTGGCGCTCAACGGCTGCGGGCGGCGGGCATCGCTGTGGACTTCGGCGTTCACGAGCGCGAGGCGCGCGAGCTGAACGCGCCGTTCATCCATCGAATGACCTCCGACCGTCCGTGGGTTACGCTCAAGCTCGCGCTTTCGCTCGACGGCGCGATCTCCGGCGCGCATTCCGGCGCGCATCGCACGAAGGGCTGGCTTACCAACGAACAGTCGCGCGCGGTGGTTCAGAGAATGAGAGCCAACTCTGATGCGATCGCGGTCGGAGCGCAAACGGCCATCGCCGACGATCCGAAACTCACCGCGCGAACCGATCCACCGCCGCGCGTGCTGCCGACGCGCATCGTGTTCGACCGCTCGGCGCGCCTTTCGCCCAAGACCGTGCTGGCGCGCACCGCACGCGACATTCCGACGCTGCTTGTCACATCGTCATCCGTCACGCTTCCGCCAGCACTCGCGCGCCTCGGCGTGGATGCCATTCCTGCGCACGACCTCGGCGAAGCGCTGAGGACGCTCAGGGAACGCGGCGTCAACTCGCTGCTCGTGGAAGGCGGAGCCGGCCTCGCCGCTTCGTTTCTTGCGGGCGGCTACGTCGATCGCCTCGTGATTTTCAGAGCGCCTGTCATACTGGGTGACGGGGCCCTGGGTGGATTTTCCGGCATCGCGGCGCAGGAGCCCGACCATGCTCCACGATTCGAATTGATCGACGTCCGCGCGCTCGGAGACGACGTGATGACGGTTTACTCCGTGAGGCGGCCGTAGATGTTCACCGGCCTGGTGGACGGCGTCGGCACTGTCTCCGCAGTGACGGGAACCGACGCTGGAATTGAGCTCCGCATCGAATGCGCGTACGACGATCTTGCGCCTGGTGAAAGCATCGCCGTGAACGGAGTCTGTCTCACGGTGCTCGACTGTGGCGCCGGATGGTTTACCGCCGCGGCGATGGTGATGACGATGAGCCGCACCGCGATCGGGGACTGGATGCCGGGCCGCAGGGTCAACCTCGAGCGAGCGATGCGCGCCGACAGCCGATTCGGCGGCCACATCGTCCAGGGCCATGTTGACGGGGTTGGGACGGTGAAAAGGACGGCCCGCCTGGATGACACCTTGCTGCTCGATGTGACCCTCGACGCAGGCCTCGCCGAAACACTCGTTCTGCACGGCTCCGTCGCCCTCGACGGGGTCAGCCTTACCGTCAACCGCCTCGACGGTGATAAGTTGCAGGTGGCGCTCATAGACTACACCTTGCAGCACGCCGCCCTCGGCGACCTGAAAGAGGGCTCCAGGGTGCACGTCGAGACAGATGTCATCGGGAAGTACGTCCAGAGACTCGTCGCGCCGTACCTGAACCGGAAACCGCCTCCGGGCGGCCCAGGGGCAACGTAATGCAATTCGGAAGCGTCGAGCAGGCGATCGCCGACATCAGGGCGGGCAAGCTCATCCTCGTCGCGGATGATGAAGACCGCGAGAACGAGGGCGATCTCATCTGTGCCGCCCAGCTGGTGACGCCGGAGCTCATAAATTTCATGATCAGAAAGGCCGGCGGATGGATCTGCCTGGCCCTCACCGGCGAGCGCGCCGACCAGCTTCAGCTCCCGCAGCAGAGCGAGGAGAACACCGAGGAGCAGCGCACCGCCTTCACTGTCAGCATTGATGCCGCCGCGCGGTTCGGTGTCACGACCGGCATCAGCGCGCAGGATCGCGCCAGGACGATCCATGTTGCGGTGGATCCGGCGACTGTCCCTGCGGATCTCAGGCGGCCCGGACACATTCCGCCGCTTCGCGCGAGGGATGGCGGCGTTCTCCAGCGCGTCGGACACACCGAAGCGGCGATAGATCTGGCGAGACTCGCCGGTCTCTATCCGGCTGGAGTCGTCTGCGAGGTCCTGAACGAGGACGGCACGACATCGCGCCGTCCGCAACTCGAAAAATTCGCCGCCGAGCATGGGCTCACTTTCATCACGGTGGCTCAGCTCGTCGCGTATAGACTTAAGTCCGAGCGTCTTGTGCACCGCGTCGCCGAGGCGCGCCTGCCGACCGAATTCGGCGTGTGGCGCGTGATCGGATACCGGAACGATGTAGACCACCACGAGCACATTGCGCTGGTGTTCGGTGACATCGCCAACCTCGAGGAGAGCGTGCTCGTCCGCATGCATTCCAAGTGTCTCACCGGCGACGTCTTCCACTCGCTGCGTTGTGATTGCGGATGGCAGCTGAATACGGCGATGCAGATGATATCCGATGAAGGCCGGGGAGCGATCGTGTACCTCGACCAGGAAGGCCGCGGGATAGGTCTGCTCAACAAGCTCAAGGCCTACGAGCTCCAGGACACCGGAGCCGACACGGTCGAAGCCAACGAGCAGCTCGGCTTCAAGCCCGACCTGCGGAATTACGGGATCGGTGCTCAGATCCTTCTCGATCTGGGCCTTCGCCGCATCCGTCCGGTGACGAACAACCCGCGCAAGCTCATCGGGCTCGAGGGTTACGGCCTGCAGGTGGATGACCGTGTTGCGATCGTCCCCGAGCCGACGGCGGAGAACGCCGGTTATCTGGACGCCAAGCGCGACAAGCTCGGTCACCTGCTGGCGTCGTGAATGGCTGAGCTTTCGGGAACCCCGGTCGGATCCGGCCGGCGGCTGGCCGTCGTCGCCAGCCGGTTCAATGAAATCGTCACGCGCGCTCTCGTGGATGGCGCGCTTGACGCGCTCGTCCGGCACGGCGCCGCCTTCGACGACATTGACGTCATCTGGGTGCCCGGCGCGTGGGAGCTGCCGCTCGGTGTTCGCCGCGCGATGGCGAGTGAGCGCTACGATGCTATCGTCGCGCTCGGCGCCGTTATCCGCGGTGACACTCCGCACTTCGACTATGTTGCCGGCGAAGCGTCACGCGGTCTCGCCGATGCGTCACGCGACTCCGACATCCCGCTCGGCTTCGGCCTGCTCACCTGCGACACGATGGAGCAGGCGATGGCCCGCTGCGGTGGAGAGCACGGCAACAAGGGATGGGATGCCGCCCTTGCCGCGCTCGAGATGACCGACCTGCTCGACCAGCTGGACGTGACCGATGAGGGTTGAGTCCCGCGGGCGCGCTCGCGCGTTGCAGGCCCTCTATGCGTGGGATCTTCGCGCGGGCGAGGATCTGACGCGGGTGGCGTTGAAGGTCTGGGATGACCTCGCGGTCAGCCCCGAAGAGAGAAATTTCGCCGGCGGCATCGTGCGCACGGTCGCCGCGTCGCATACGCAGCTCGACGCCGATCTCATGGCGGTCACCGACAACTGGCGTCTGGAGCGAATCGGAGCCATCGAGCGGTCCGTCCTTCGCCTCGGCGCGGCGGAGCTGCATCGCGGAGAAGCGCCCCCGCGAGTCGTCATTCAAGAGGCGGTGCGGCTTGCCGAAAGGTTCGGAACAGCCGCCAGCGCGCGCTTCGTCAATGGCGTTCTCGACGCATACGCCCGGCGGGCCGGCGTGCTGTAGTGCGGATTCTCGTCGTCAACTGGAACGATCGGGAGAATCCGTTCGGAGGGGGTGCCGAAGTCCATCTGCATGAAATCTTCGGCCGCCTGGCTGCACACGGTCACCGGGTGGACCTGCTTGCGAGCGGTTGGAAGGGTTGCTCACCGCGCGCGTTTCTCGACGGCATAGACGTTCATCGCACGGGTACGCGGTACTCCTTCCAGTTTCTCGCCCGGCGCTACTTCCGCGAGCGACTCGCGCAGCAAGGCTACGACGTGCTCATCGAAGACCTGAACAAGATTCCCCTGTACACGCCGCGGTGGTCCGGGCCGCCTGTAGTGGCGCTTGTCCATCACCTGTTCGGAGCGACAATCTTCCGCGAGGCGCCAGTCCCGATGGCGGCCGCCGTGTGGCTTGCCGAGCGCGGCATTCCGCTGGTCTATCGCGATCGGCCGTTCGAGGCGGTGAGTGAAAGCACCGCTGATGATCTGGTCGCTCGCGGCATACCGCGAGAGAGCATCAGGGTGATATATAACGGTATTGACACGACATTCTTCACTCCGTCGTCCGGCTCGCGCTCTCCGCGGCCGCTCTTCGGATACGTGGGGCGTCTCAAGCGATACAAGGGCGTGGATCTCATCCTGCGGGCGTTCGCGAAGCTGGACCGCGACGATGCGCGGCTCGAAATTGCCGGAGCGGGGGATTATCGCGACGAGCTCGAACGGCTCTCCGCGCAACTTGGTGTGTCGGACCGCGTGCGATTTCCTGGCTTCATCTCACCGGAGGAGAAGCGGAGCCTCATGCGTCGCGCGTGGGCCACGGTTTTCGCGTCGCCCAAGGAGGGATGGGGGCTGACCAATCTGGAGACAGCAGCGTGCGGCACGCCGGTGATCGCCAGCGACTCCCCGGGCCTTCGCGAATCGCTCGTGGATGGGGAGACGGGGATTCTCGTGCCACACGGGGATACGCGGGCTCTCGCGCAGGCGATGGGCCGGATCACCGATTCCGCTGACCGCGTTGAAGCGATGGGAAGCGCGGGCAGGCGTTTTGCCGAACGGTTCACGTGGGACCAGTCGGCAGACAACACTCTATCGCACCTGCAGGAAGTGGTGCAGCGAGGCACTCAGCAGTGGAAATAATTTTTCACGCCCACCATGCGAACGTCTCCGAGCGCATGCGCAAGCGCGCCGAGGCAGCCGTGCGCCGCGCCGGACAGAGACTGGCGCGGGCGGTTGACGCGATCATTCGCTTTGAGCAAGATGGACGCGTGAAGCGAGTCGAAATTGTTCTCCACGCCCCCCGGCAGCGGGATCTTGTAGCGCGCGGCGAGGCGCCGTTCTTCGGCCCCGCCTTCGCCAGCGCCATGGAGCGATTGTCCAGCCAGATCCGGACGCTGCGCAGCACCCGCAGGACCGCTCAGCGCGTCCCAGCGGCGGGGAAGGCGGCCACCGCTTGAGCCAAATGCTCACCGTCGGGCAGTTTCTCGAACGCACCGGAGAGTCGCTCAGTCTCCGCGACATCGGCGACGGCGTCGGTCTCGAGCGGACTATTCCCAACTCCGACATCTCCAGTCCCGGGCTGGCTCTCGCCGGTTACATGGATCGCTTCGTCGCCGAAAGGCTGCAGGTGCTGGGAGAGACGGAAATCACCTATATCGCGTCTCTCCCGAGGGCGGAGCGGAACAGGATTCTGGAGAGCTTCTTCAGCTTCCAGATGCCGGCGGTGATCGTCACGAAGAACCAGGAGCCGCCGGATGGATTGCGCGCCGCGGCTGCGGCGGCCGGTATTCCGCTTCTGCTGACGCGGCTCAAGACGGCCGAGTTCTACCGGCGCATCAAGCCGGTGCTCGAAGGAGAGTTCGCCGAGACGACGACGCTCCATGGCTCGCTCGCCGACGTCTTCGGCGTGGGTCTCTTCTTCACCGGCCAGAGTGGAATCGGAAAATCCGAATGCGTCCTCGATCTCGTCGAGCGCGGCCACCGTCTCGTCGCCGACGATCTGGTGATCACAATCCGCCGCGGAAACGACGTTCTGATCGGAAAGGGACACGAGCTCCAGCGCCATCACATGGAGATCCGAGGCATCGGCCTCATTGATATCCCGTCCATCTTCGGTGTACGGGCCGTCCGCCAGCAAAAGCGCATCGAGGTGGTAGTGCGCCTCGAAGAATGGGTCCAGAGTGCGGTCGTGGACCGCACCGGACTCGACACCGAGACCACGACGATCCTCGGCGTCCAGATCCCGCTCATCACAGTTCTCCTCAATCCCGGCAAGAACATCACCGTCATTGCCGAGGTGATCGCGCTCAACCATCTCCTGCGCTACTCGGGAATCAATCCCGCCGAGGCATTCAATCAGCGGCTGATCGGGCGCATGCAGCAGGCGGCGGCTGGAAACGTGCGGGAATATCTGCAGGAAGATGACGAATAACGCGGAGGGAATCGCCGCCGACTCATCGCCGCCGCGTCCGCGCGCCATAGTTGCCGGCCACGGCGATTTCGCCACCGGGCTCATCAGTGCGGTCCAGCAGATCTCCGGCCTGGGCGACGTGTTTCTGCCCCTCTCCAACGCCGGCCTGAGCGCCGAGGACATCGAGAACAGGTATCGCGAGGAGGCCTCCGCGTCCGGAGTCCACGTGTTCTTCACCGATCTGCCCGGCGGGAGCGCGACGCTCGCGGTGAGGCGCATCATGCGGGTGGACCCGGAGATGGTTCTGATAACCGGTGCGAACCTCGCGACGCTGCTCGAGTTCGTGTTTCAGCCCGACTCCGACCCGCGCGAGGCAGCATTGCGTGCGGCGGAAAAAGGAAAGGCCGCTCTCGCCGTATTCGGGGGGCCGTAATGGCGATCGCGCTCTGTCGCATTGACGACCGCCTCATCCACGGACAGGTGGTCGTCGGATGGGGCCAGCCGCTCAACATCGGCTTCATCGTCCTGGTTGACGACAACGTCGCGACCTGCGACTGGGAGCAGGACCTCTACCGGATGGGCGTGCCGCCGGAGATGGACATCATCTTCAACGATGTCGCCACGGCGGTCAGGAATCACGCCGCCTACGTCTCTGATCCCCGGCGAGGCATTCTCGTCACGCCGGACATCGCAACGATGCAGCGACTCGCCTGGGCACTCCCCGGAATTCGCGAGGTGAATATCGGCGGAATCCATCACCGCGCGGGGAGAGTGCAGAAGCTGCGTTACGTCTTCCTCGCACCGGAGGAGGAAGCACAGTTGCGCGAGCTTGTCTCCGCCGGGCTTCGTATCACGGCGCAGGATGTCCCTGCTGCGCGGGCCGTTCCGGTGAGTGAGGTGCTCGCCGATCCGTCTTCGGGAGAGAAGTCGGCGTGATTCTCATGGATCTTCTTCCTGTTGCAATCCTCGGCGGATTTCTCGGCATGGACGTCGTTACGTTTCCACAGGCGATGATCTCACGGCCGATTGTCGCGGCCACGGTTGCCGGGGCGTTCATCGGAAACGCACCCGCGGGATTGATGATGGGCGTCGTGCTCGAGCTCCTCGCGCTCGAAATGCTGCCGTTCGGCGCATCACGGTATCCGGAGTGGGGCTCGGCAAGCGTCGTCGGCGGAGCTCTCTATGCGGCGTTTCCCGGCGATCCGGCGGGTGCCCTTGCCGCCACGCTGCTCGCGGCTCTGGTCACGGCGATGCTGAGCGGCAAGAGCATGGTATGGCTGAGACGCCTGAACGCATCGCTCGCCATGCGAGAGAGAGACGCGCTCGACAGCGGATCGACCGACGCGGTGACAGGGTTGCAGCTCTTCGGTCTCACC
Source organism: Gemmatimonadaceae bacterium (assembly GCA_030647905.1). NCBI lineage: Bacteria > Pseudomonadati > Gemmatimonadota > Gemmatimonadia > Gemmatimonadales > Gemmatimonadaceae > Gemmatimonadaceae bacterium. The sequence continues at coordinate 64,282 of JAUSJA010000008.1, forward strand.
GCCGACCTGATCCGCGGATTTCTCGTTACGCTCGTCGCGATGGTGGCATTCAGCCCATTGATGCGCGCAATCGTCGGCACGTGGGGAACCGATGCGCGATACTCGCGCGGCGCTGTCGTGGCGATCGTCGCGGCGGTATCTGCGGGAGCGATCTGGAAGATTTTTCACAGCCTGCCGCTCGCGCGCCTGCTCTTCGTCGCGGGCCTCTCTCTGGGTGCGGTGATCCTGGTGACGCGATGACGGGCACGCTCCACACGGGACGGGGGAGCGAGGCGATCCGGATTCCTTTCGGAATCTGGATGCGCATGTATCTCCGGTTGTTCGCGGTCCAGGGATCGTGGAACTACGAGACGATGCTCGGCAACGGCATCGCGTTCTGCACGGAGCCGGCCCTCCGTCTTCTTCCAGGCGGCATGAAGGGAGCGCGCTATGCGGAAGCGCTTGGCAGGCAGGCGAAGTACTTCAACGCCCATCCGTATCTCGCCGGCGTCGCCGTCGGCGCGCTCGCTCGTGCGGAGCTCGACAGCGTTCCCGCGGCTCTCATCGAGCGGTTTCGCACGGCGCTCGCCGGCCCGCTGGGCAGTGTCGGCGACAGGCTCGTCTGGGCGAGCTGGCTTCCGCTGTGCTCTTTGATCGCGCTCGGCGCATATGGGCTCGGCGCGCGCCCGGTTCAGGTCGTCGCTATTTTTCTGGTGATCTACAATCTCGGTCATTTCATCCTCCGCGCCTGGGGACTGCGAGTAGGCTTTCAGCGGGGACTGCAAGTGGCGGATGCGCTGGGCCACCCCGTTTTGCGGAGAGGGCCGCAGTACGTCGGTACCGCGGCGGCGTTGCTGGCCGGCATCGCCATTCCGCTCGCCGCGCGCGAGGTAATCGGTGGTAGTCGCTCTCTCTCGGCGGAGATCATTCTGCTCGCGATCGGCGGTGGTTTGCTGCTCGCGCGGTTCGGAGAGCGGGTCGAGGGGTGGCGTCTGTCGCTCGCGGTGCTCGCGCTGTTCGTTCTCTTCTCGGTGACTCGTTGATGGCTGAACGCAGCGTGCAGATCGTGAACAAACTCGGCATACACGCTCGGCCGGCGGCAGAGATCGTCAAGACGGCTTCGCGGTTTCGGAGCAGCATCACGATCATCCGCGAGGATCTCGAGGTCAACGGGAAAAGCATCATGGGCGTGATGATGCTCGCTGCGGAGTGCGGCTCGGCGATCCTCATTCGTGCGGACGGCGAGGACGCCGGCGCCGCGCTCGACGCTCTTGCCGCCGTCGTCGCTGACGGATTCGGGGAATAGTGCGCGACCACTCATCTCCCGAAGGCAAACTGGTCGGGATGCCCGCGTCGCCGGGCATCGTGATCGGCCCGGTGCATCTGCTCCTCTGGGAAGTGCCGGAGGTGCCGAGCCGTATCGTCACCGACGAATCCATCCCGGACGAGATCGCCCGCCTGCATGGTGCCCTCGAACAGGCGAAGCAGCGGCTGATCCAGGTCAAGCACCGAGTCGAGAAGCATGCGGGTCCCGAGGAGGCCGCGATCTTTGACGTGCAGATCGCGATTCTCTCCGACGTCCAGCTCATAGACAGCGTCGAAACGCTGATCCGCCAGAATCTGGGCGCCGAGAAGGCCTTCGATCTCGTGTTGATCGAATGGCGCCAGAACTTCGCGCGGCACACGCAGCCGATGATTCGCGAGCGCGTAGGCGATCTGACGGACGTGCAGATTCGCGTCCTCTCCATCCTGCTTGGCCTCCCCGACCATGACCCGGTGGATGCGACGAAGGGAAGGAACGCCATCCTCGTCACGCACGATCTGACACCGAGCCTGACAGTGCAGCTCGACCGCGACGCGATCGCGGCGATCGCGACCGACGCGGGCACGCGGACATCACATGTCGCGATTCTCGCCAGATCGCTCGGGTTGCCCGCCGTGGTGGGACTTCGCGACGCGACGCTGCGGCTGCGCTCCGGCGAGGATGTAATTCTCGACGGCTCGTCGGGCGTCGTGATCGTCAATCCGTCGGCTGCTCAGATCGCCGCGTACTCCGACCGCGCGACTCGCGAAGAAGCGGACACGGCCGAGCTGCAGGGACTCGTGGATGCCGAGCCGGTCACACTCGACGGAGTGCGGATTACGCTCAGGGCGAATGTGGATCTGCCCGAGGAGGCGGAAGCGGCGGCGCGTTCGGGCGCGGAAGGAGTTGGGCTGATGCGCACCGAGTTTCTGGTCGTAGGTCGCGCGACGATGCCCGACGAAGAGGAGCAGTATCGCGCCTACAGGCGAGTCGTGGAGGCGTTCGGCGACAAGCCCGTGGTGATCCGGACATTCGACATCGGCGGCGACAAGCTGCCAGTAGGCGGCTATCCGACGGAGGCGAACCCGTTTCTCGGCTGGCGCGCGATCCGAATGTGCCTCGATGAGCCCGAGCTCTTCAAGACGCAACTGAGGGCGCTGTTGCGCGCGGCGATGCACGGCGATGTGCGAATCATGCTTCCGCTCGTCGTGACGGTGGATGAAGTGCGGCAGGCACGGCGGCTGCTCGAGGAAGCCGCCACCGAGCTCGACGCGCGCAGCGTGGATTACCGGCACGATCTGCCTCTCGGCGTGATGGTGGAGACGCCGGCGGCGGCGTTGGCCGCGGACACGCTCGTGAACGACGTGGCGTTCTTCAGCATCGGCACCAACGATCTGGTGCAGTACACTCTCGCGGTGGACCGGGGCAACGCGAACCTCGCGAGCCGTTTCACTCCGCTGCATCCGGCCGTGCTGAGGCTCATTCGGCGTACGGTCGAAGTGGGGCACGATGCCGGGCTCGAGGTGAGCGTGTGCGGAGAGATGGCGTCGCAGCCGATCATGGCGTTCGCCCTCATTGGGCTCGGCGTGCGGCAGCTGAGCGTCGCGGGGCGGTCAGTGCCTCTGGTCAAGCGCATCCTCCGCGGAGTGAGCGCGAGCATCGCGGCCGAGGCGGCGAATGCGGCGCTGGCGACTCAGACGGCGCGCGAAGCGGAGCGCGAGCTGCGCAGCCGCCTTCTCGCTGCGTTCGGTGACGCGGAGTTTCTGCGCGACGGGTTGCCTGAGTACGTGGACGGGAATACGTTTGAGGGATTCGGCGGACCTTAAGACCAATGCCGGCACGAATCGTACGGCGTGCCCGCAGTCCGCTTCTCCCTGTCCCAATCCTGAGGGATATCGTGCTCGATCGACATCTATTCACCTCTGAGTCAGTTACCGAGGGTCACCCCGACAAGGTAGCTGACCAGATCTCGGACGCCATTCTCGACGCCATCCTGGCGGACGATCCAGTCGCGCGCGTCGCGTGCGAGACGCTCGTGACAACCGGACTGGCCTGCATTGCCGGCGAGATCACGACAACGACCTACGTTCCTTTCTCCGACATCGTGCGCTCGACCATCGAGCGCATCGGCTATACGGATGCGACTTTCGGATTCGATTTCAAGACCTGCGCCGTGATCTCGACGATCGGACGGCAATCGCCCGACATCAAGCGGGGTGTGGATACCGGCGGAGCGGGGGATCAGGGGATGATGTTCGGCTACGCGTCGGATGAGACTCCCGAGCTGATGCCGATGCCGATCGTTCTCGCGCACGGGCTGACGAAGCGGCTGGCGGATTGCCGTCGCAACGGCAGCGACTGGCTTCGCCCGGACGGCAAGTCGCAGGTGACCGTCGTGTACGAGGACGGCGTTCCCGTCGCCGTTGATACGGTCGTTATTTCCACCCAGCACGACGACAAGATCAGCAACAAGAAGCTTTTTCAGGCGATCATAGCTGACGTCATCGAACCTGTTATCCCCAAAGAGCTTAGACCAAAGGACATAAAGTATCACATCAACCCAACCGGGCGATTCGTGATCGGCGGCCCGCAGGGCGACGCCGGACTCACCGGGCGCAAGATCATCGTGGACACGTACGGTGGAATGGGGCGTCATGGCGGCGGCGCTTTCAGCGGAAAGGATCCGTCGAAGGTGGATCGCAGCGCGTGCTATGCGGCGCGCTGGGTGGCCAAGAATATCGTCGCGGCCAAGCTCGCGCGGCGCTGCGAGGTCCAGCTGGCATACGCGATCGGTGTTGCGCACCCGGTATCGGTGATGGTGGATACGTTCGGGACGAATACCGTTCCCGAAGCGGCGATCATGCGGGCCGTCGGCGAAGTGTTCGACCTCACGCCGCGCGGCATCATGGCGGACCTCGAGCTTCGCAAGCCGATCTACGAGAAGACCGCTGCATACGGCCACTTCGGGCGCGACCCGGAGAAGACCGGAAGCGGCAAGCGCGGGCGCACCTTCTTCACATGGGAGCGCACCGATCGTGTGAAGCAGCTCCAGAAGGCCGTGAAGCCGTAGTCAACTTGCCGACTGAACGAGTGCCACAGCCGGGGAGGACGCCTTCAACGCCATCCGACGCGGCGTTACATTCCGGAAATGCAGCTTGTCGAAGTGGAAGTGATGCGCCTCGGACTCGACCGGTCCAACAACTCCTATGTCGTGATACTCAAGGAGAAGGGCGGCGAGCGGCTGCTCCCGATCTGGATTGGCCAGCCGGAAGCCGAATCCATCGTCATCGAGATGAGCAAGCTTCACCGCGACAGGCCGCTCACTCACGATCTCTGCAAGACGCTGATCACCGGACTTGGCGGGACACTTCGCAGAATCCAGATCACGAAGGTCGAGAATCGCACGTACTACGCCGAGCTCCAGATTCATCGCGAAGACAAGATCATCAACATCGACGCGCGCCCGTCCGACAGCATCGCCATTGCGCTTCGCTTCACCGCTCCGATGTACGCGCAGGACTCCCTGCTGACGGCGTTCGTGTTTGACGGATCGTCCGAAGAAGGCGAATCCTACACGACGCCGGGCGCCACCGCCGCGCGTCCCGGCGACGAGATGACGGCCGACGAGCTCAAGAGCTATCTGGAGAATCTGCGTCCCGAAGACTTTGGGAAGTTCAACATCTAGTCTCATCCTCCTGCTCGTTGCGCGCGTCGCGATGGCGCAGGATCCGGTGCTTCCCTCCGACACCGACGAGGTGCCGACGGGACCGCAGCGCGTCGTCGGCCAGGTTGTCAAGCCGGGCACGAGCAGTATGCTCCCGGTGCCGAACGTGTGGGTGACGCTTCACCGGGTCGGCTCCGACCGCTCCGCTCCGCTCGACTCGATGCGCGCCGACGGCCGCGGACGGTATCACTTCGACTTTACCAGAACTGGCGACCGCCGCGCGATCTACTTCGTGTCGGCATCGTACGGGGGGGTCGCCTACTTCACTCCGACGCTCGCGCATCCGACAGTCAGCGGAGAAGAAGCGGAGATAGCCGTGTTCGATACGACGTCGGCGATGGTGCCGATCAGTGTTCGCGGTCATCATGTCGTCGTGTCCGCGGTGGACGCCAGCGGGCAACGGAACGTGACCGAAGTGTTCGAGCTCGCAAACGACAGCTCGGTCACGAGGGTCGTATCATCAGGCGCTGACGGCGCGACATGGTCGGCCGTTCTGCCGCCTCAGGCGTCTGGCTTCCATGTCTCGCACGGGGATGTTCCCGCCGCGGCCGTGAAATTCGAGGGTGGGCGCGCTCGCGTCTTCGCGCCGATCGCGCCGGGCCTCAGGCAGCTTGCCTTCAGCTACTCGATTGCGGCGAGCGCGTTTCCGCTTCGCATTCCGGTGACGCGCGAGACGCAGATACTCGAGGTGCTCGTCGAGGAGGAGAAGGGCACCGTCTCCGGCGCGAAGCTCAAGGAACGCGCGCCCGTCGCACTCGAGCAACGGAGCTTTCGCCGGTTCCTCGCCGATGACGTCCCCGCAAACTCCGTCTCGGTGATCGATCTTCCCGCCGCAGCGCGGAACACGGCCATCGGTCCCAGGTACATGATTGCCCTCACCATCATTATCGGGGGCGCGATGACATTCGCGCTTGCCCGCGCACTCCGGCGGCGGTAAGCTTCGGTACAATTGATTCGCGAACGGGAGCCACGGAAGCCGGTGAAATGCCGGCGCGGCCCCGCCACTGTATCGGGCATCACAACGCGCGCTCGTAGCACCACTGGCAAGACACAGCCGGGAAGGTGAGCGCCGCGGCCCGGAGCCAGGAGACGACTTTCGTTCGCGCCACGTTTTCAGAACCTCGGGGGAGGTGCTGGTGGCGTTCGAGGCGTCCCCGGCGGACGCGTTGACGTTGCGGGCATTCTCCCAGGAGAATGCCTTTTTTGCGCGCATACGCTTTCCTCGCCCTACCGCTTCTCGCGATCGCCGCGTGCCAGCGCGCTGACGTTCCTGCGCAAGCCAATACCGACGACTTCGGCGATCCGATAATCAGAAAGGCGGCTCCGCGGCGCGTCGTCTCTCTGAACCCGGCGACGACGGATCTCGTCTTTGCGCTTGGCGCCGGCGGTCGCCTCGTCGGCCGCACTCACTGGGATCTGTATCCCGAAGAGGCCAGGGCCGTCCCTGACCTCGGCTCCGGCCTCCGGCCAAACGTCGAAGCAGTGCTCGGCGCGCGGCCCGATCTCGTCATCCTCTATGCGAGCAATGACAACCGCGCTGCCGCGACCGAGCTTCGCGCCTCCGGCGTCAACACTGTCTCGCTCAAGATAGATCACATCGCCGATTTCGATCGTGCGGTGCGGCTGATCGCCATCCTGCTTGGCGACAGCGCCCGTGGCCCCGCGGTGGCCGATTCCGTCATGCGGACACTCCGCCGGGTCGGCGAGGCGACGGCTTCGCTTCCAAAGCCCACCGTGTTCTGGCACATCTGGGACGCACCGCTGATCACGATCGCGAGCGGCAGCTACATGAACGAGCTGATAGACATCGCCGGTGGCCGCAACATCTATCGTGAGTTACCTGACGCGTCACCGGCCGTGTCCATCGAGGACGTACTCAAGCACGACCCGCAGTACATCATCACTGGCCCTGAAGGGGCGGCGAAGATTGCGCGTGATCCGCGCTGGTCGCAGTCATCGGCAGTGAAGCGGCGGCGCATTCTCGTCGTGGACACGGCGATCGTCGGCCGCCCATCGGTGCGCCTGGGCGAGGCCGCGCTGTCGCTCGCCCAGCTGCTTCATCCGGGCGCAGTCCGCCGATGACCCATCGCACATGGCACTGGGTCGCCATGTCAGGCGTGCTCGTCGCGCTGTGCGTGGTCGCGGTCGGCACTGGCGCGATTCACATCCCCGCGGATCAGATCGTGGATGCAATCCGCGGCTCGGGTGAGCCGGCCGTCATCTCCATCGTGCGCAATCTGCGGCTCCCGCGGATTCTGCTCGGCGCTCTGGTTGGCGCGGGACTCGGGATGAGTGGTGGTGCATTGCAGGGGACCCTCCGAAACTCACTCGCCGAGCCGTATCTGCTTGGCGTCTCGGGGGGAGCGGCGGTCGGTGCCGTGATTGCGCTTGCGATGCATGCCTCCGGTGACGGACTGATCGGTATCGCGGCTTTCGCGGGAGCGTCGGGTGCCGTGCTGCTCGCGCTACTCGTCGCGCGTGCGGCGGGAAGCGCGGGGCGTGGAGATCCGCGCACGCTTCTCATGGCCGGCGTCGTCATCGGTGCGTTCGCCAACGCGGTCATCATGATCGCTCTCGCCAACGCGCCGCCGAACACTATTCGCGGCGCTCTCTGGTGGATGATGGGATCCGTCTCCGACGCTTCGTGGAGCGGAGTCTCGTGGCTTGCATGCTACGTCGCCATCGGTGGCAGCGCGCTCGTCTACTGGGCGCGCGAGATTGACGTGCTCTCGCTCGGCGACGAGGCTGCGGCGGCGCTCGGCGTAAATGTAGAGGTCGCTGCGCGTCGCATGTACCTCCTGGGAGCGCTCCTGGCAGCCGCGACCGTCGCGGCGGCAGGACTGATCGGATTCGTCGGGCTGATCGTCCCGCATATCGTGCGAGCATCGGGCATTCGGCGCCACCGGCCGCTTCTCGTCGCGGCAGGAATCATCGGCGCGACACTTGTTGTAGCTGCCGACCTTGTCGCGCGAACCGTACGGCCTCCGGGCGAGTTGCCGCTCGGCGCGGTCACAGCTATCCTCGGCGTGCCGTTCTTCCTCGCTCAGCTGCGGAAGGCGCGATGATCCGGTTCAAAGGTGTCTCCGTCCGGTACTCCGGCGCCGCGACGCGGGCGCTCGACGGCGTCAGTCTCGATGCCCGCGAAGGCAAAGTGACCGCCGTCGCCGGGCCGAACGGGAGCGGCAAGTCCACTCTCGTGCGCGCGCTTCTGCGCCGGCAACCGCTCGAGGGCGGATCCATCAGCATTGATGGAGCCGATCTCACGGCCCTTTCCACGCGCGAGGTCGCGCTTCGCGTCGCTGTGGCGCCGCAGCGTGAAGAGCCCGCGTTCCCGACGCGCGTGTCGGAATACGTGGCGCTCGGACGCTATCCGAGGCTCGGCCTGTGGAGAAGCGCGGCGACTCCCGACGATTCGGCCGTCGCTGCGGCAATGCAGAGAGCAGGCGTCACCGAGCTCGCCGCGCGCAACACCGACACGCTGTCTGGCGGAGAGTGGCAGCGCGCGCGCATCGCGCGTGCCCTGGCCCAGGAGGCCCGCGCCCTGGTGCTCGACGAGCCGACGACGTTCCTCGATCTCGCTCACGAGATGGCTCTCTTCGAGCTGCTGCGCTCACTCGCCGCCGATGGCATGGCAGTTCTTCTCGTGAGTCATCAGCTCAACCTCGTCGCCCGCTTCGCGGACTCCATCGTGCTTCTTCATCACGGTCGAGTCGTCGCCTCCGGCGCGCCGGAGGAAGTCATGCAGGCAAAACTCCTCGAGCAGGTCTACGAGTGGCCGCTGGTGATCACTCGCGACCCCGCAGTCGGCGCACTATCGCTGGTACCTCTTCGCAAGCGTCAGTCATTTCAATGAACTGGCATCCTCTTCAACCAACCATTCCAGCAACCGCAATGTCATCAGCCACCACCAGAGCTTTCGCCTTCGTCCTGTCTGCCGCTCTTTCAACCGCCACATCGGGTGCGCGCCCGCTGAACGCGCAGGCGCCCGACACCGCCATGCTCACGGCCGTAATCATCTCGGCGACAAAAACGCCGGCGTTACGCTCATCGCTCACTCAGGCTGTGACGGTGATTTCTGGCGATGAGCTTCGGGTGCGCGGAATTTCGCGAGTCTCCGACGCGCTGCGAGGCGTGCCCGGCGCGGCCATCGTGCAGAACGGATCCACTGGTTCGGTGACCACGCTGTTTCTGCGGGGCGGAGAAAGCCGTTACACGAAAGTGCTGATAGATGGCGTGGCAGTGAACGCTCCGGGCGGATTCTTCGATTTCAGCCATCTCACGACGGACAACATCGAGCGGATCGAGATCGTGCGCGGGCCAGCCAGTGTCCTCTACGGCGCCGACGCCGTCTCCGGCATCGTACAGATATTCACTCGCCAGGGACGCGGGCCGATGACCTTTGTCGCCGACGGCCGGGCCGGGACATACGGCACGCGTGAAGGCTCGCTCGACGCCAACGGCGCGTCCGGGCGCGCCCGGTATTCGATCGGTGGCGGAGTGCACTCGACTGACGGAGTGCTTTCCTTCAACAATCAGTATTACAACGGAACCCTCAGCGGCTCGGCGGGCTTCACGCTGGCGACCGGCTCGGATGCGCTTCTCTCCGCGCGCTACACCACCGCCGAATTCCACTATCCGACTGACTTCACCGGAGCTCCGGTGGATTCCAACGCCTATCGCGTACAGCATCGCTTCACAGTGGGCCTCGACGCCTCGACGCAGCTCGCCGAGACTGTGACGGGAAGGCTGCGGGTTGGCTCGAACGAAGTCTCCGATCTCACCGAGGACATTGCAGTGCCGTTCGGAGCGACCGCTCGGCGCCACTCCGCGCTGCTCTCTCGCAACAAGCGGCGCGCGGCGGAAGCAGGTCTGGTAATTCGCCTCCCCGGCACGAGCACGTTGAACGCTGGCGGGGAATACGTTGACGAGCGCGAGACGAGCACGAACGGCGAAGGGGCCGTCGGCGCGCCCACCACGCCGACATCGAGATTCTCGGCGCACCGCGACAACAAAGCGGTGTATTCCGAGCTAATTGCATTGACCGCGTCGGGAGCCTCGTACACGGTCGCGGCCCGGCGCGACGACAATTCCGACTACGACCCGTTCACCACCTATCGAGTCGGCGCCAGCCTGCCTATCGGCGCGTCGTCGAGGTTGCGCGGTTCGCTCAGCACGGCTTTCAATGCGCCTGCGTTCAACCAGCTCCGCCCGACGCTGTACACCACGGGCAGCCCGAACCTCGATCCCGAGCACACGCGGTCGTGGGACATCGGGGTCGAGCAGAGTCTCATCGATGGAGTGCTGCGATTGTCGGCGGGCTACTTCAACCAGCGCTTCAGCGATCTGATCCAGTACGTCTCCGGCGGCCCGCCGAGCTATCTTGGCAGCTACGCGAACCTGACTGAGGCGGAGTCGAACGGGTACGAAGTAGAATTGAACCTCACGCCAGTCGGCCAATGGTCGGCGGTGGCGGGCTTCACGCAGGCGACTCCGCGGGTGACGAAGGTCTCCAGCGCATACACCGGCGGTCAGAAGGAAGGCCAGGCGCTCATCCGGCGGCCGACGCATTCCGGCAACGCCGCCGTCACATGGTCACGCAGCCGCTCCGGGTCGTTTTCGGCCATCGCGAGCTATGTCGGAAAACGTCCGGACGTGGACTTCGCCGAATTCCCGTCACCGGTGATCACACTGCCCGCCTACGTAAAGCTGGATCTCTCGGCGAGCGTCGAGGTGCTTCACGGCGCTTCCGGCAAGTCTGCGCTCTCATTGACGGCGCGCGTGGAGAACGCGCTCGACAGGAAGTACGAAGACGTACTGCGTTTCCCCGCGCCGCGCAGGACGCTCCTCCTCGGCGCGCGCTATTCGGGAGGATTGTAGATTGCGCGGATGGGCACGCTCGTCACCGAAGCGATAGTACTGCACGCCTTCGATTATCTCGAGACGTCCCGCATCATTCGTCTCATGACGCGGGACGCCGGGATCCAGTCGGTGCTCGCGCGGGGCGCGCGCAACTCGCGTAAGAGGTTCGGGAGTGCTGTGGATCTTTTTGCGCAGGGTACGGCGGAGATAGACGTGCGTCCCAATCGAGAGCTGCAGGCGCTGGCTTCTCTCGACGTGACGCGCGCGCGCGCCGGACTGGCCATGGATGTCGGCCGCTTCACCGCTGGCTCGATGATCGCCGAGCTGGCGATGAGGTCGACGAGTGACGAGCCGGCGCCCGGTCTCTTCGACGTGATCGAGCTTGCCCTCGACAAGCTAGCCGTCGCCGAGCCTGACGACACGGTGAACGCGGCGCTCTCCGGCGCCTGGAACATCATCTCCACCATCGGATTCAACCCGGCGCTCGATGTCTGCGCCAATTGCCACGCGTCGCTGGACCCTGCGGCCAGCGTCGCTTTCTCGCACTCCGCGGGCGGTGCGCTTTGCGCGCGATGCGGCGCGATCGCCACCGGCAGTCGCGTAATCCCACCAGCCGCGCGCAATGCGATTCGCGAATGGAGCAGCGGCGGACGCGCTCCTGACCTGAGCGCTGCTGAGGCACGAGCCCATCAGCGCCTGCTCCGCGAGTTCTTCCAGGAGCATCTCGGCGGCGACCGTGAGCTGCGCGCGTACCGCGTGTGGGAGCAGGGAGCGTGGAGCGCCGCGTGATACTTGGCACTGCCGGACACATTGACCATGGCAAGACCGCACTCGTTCGCGCTCTTACGGGAATAGATACGGATCGCCTGCCCGAGGAGAAGCGTCGGGGCATCACGATCGATCTCGGATTCGCACCGCTGACGCTGGACGGGGTCGGCACTATCGGCATCGTGGACGTCCCCGGGCACGAAGCGTTCGTCCGGACGATGCTTGCCGGCGCGAGTGGAATCGACGTGGCGCTTCTCGTGGTTGCGGCCGATGAAGGCATCATGCCGCAGACGCGCGAGCATCTCGAGATACTGTCATTGCTCAAGATCCCACGGGGCGTAGTGGCGCTGACGAAATGCGATCTCGTGGAGCCAGACTGGATCGAGCTCGTCACAGAGGAAATCGGCGTTCTCGTCGAGGGCACGCCGCTCGCTGGTGCCGAGGTTGTGCCGGTATCCACAATATCAGGCGAAGGCATCGGCGAGCTGAAGAGCGCGATAGCGCGTGCCGCTCTCCAGTCCGGGCGACCACTGCGCGACGAAGATCTGTTCAGAATGCCGGTGGATCGCGCATTCACCGTTCGCGGCACAGGGACCGTTGTTACGGGCACCGTCTGGAGCGGCGAGGTACGACGGGACATGACGCTCATCATCCAACCCGCCGGGCGGAAGTCTCGTGTGCGAGCGATTCAATCGCACGGCACGGCGGTCGACGCGGCCAGCCCTGGCCATCGAGCCGCGATTGCGCTGATGGATTGCGATGTATCCGACGTCGGACGTGGGAGTGTGCTCGTCACCGAGCCGGCGTGGGCACCGACGCGCGAGATGGACGCCAGTCTCTCATTCATGGACGCCGGCTTCAGCCCTTCGCCCAGAACGCGCGTGCGCATCCACCTCGGAACGAGTGATACCGGTGCGCGGTTCGGCGGTCTGCGCGCGGCGGAATCGGGCGAGGTGCTCGCGCGTGTCATTCTGGACGACCCGGTACTCGCCCGCGGTGGCGACCGCTTCGTGATCCGGCTTCCTTCGCCGGCGCGCACGATCGGCGGTGGCCAGGTCCTCGACCCGTATCCGCTGCCGGGAAGGCAACGGCTCGCGTCCATGCGGCATTCGGAACCATCCGGCCGTTCGAAATACGACGGCGCCGGAAACGGTCTGGCGAAAATGCTCGAATTGTCCGGAGCCACCGGAATCGCGCTGGATGTCATTCCGATACGGACGGGACTCGCGCCATCGGCAGTGCATTCGATGCTCGCCGAGCTCGACGCTGAGGTGGCGGCCGCACGTGCGTGGTGCTCCGGCACCATCACTCAGATAGAGAGCGCCGTGGAAATGGCGATCGCTGTCGGCATGGCAAACCATCCGCTCGAGGCAGGTGTCTCATTGCAGACAATAAGGTCCTCCGTCACGGCACCGGCGGAGGTTATGGAGCTGGCCCTGAATCGTCTTGCAGAGAGGCGGCGAATCGAGCTTGTCGGCTCGCTCGCGCGTCCTTTTGGATGGGTGTCTCAGCTGGGCGAGCGCGAGCAGGCGCTGAGCGACGCGATCTTGCATGAGATTTGCATTCACCCTGCTGAGCCGCCGAGCGTCGGGGAGCTTTCCGCGAAATTTGGCGGATCGGCTCCGGCGATGCTTCGAAGGCTTGAACGGGAAGGACAGCTGGAGCGCGTTTCGGACGATCGCTTCTATTCGCGTGACGCCGTGGCGGGAATGATCGAAAAGATGAGAGCCACACTCGAAGCCGGGCGAATCTACGCGCCGGCGGAGCTTCGGGACGTTCTCGGGGTTTCAAGGAAGTATCTGATCCCATTTCTGGAGTTCTGTGACCGAAAGGGCATCACGGAACGACGGGACGAGGGCAGGGTTGTAAGGGGGGCGGTAAGCTGATGGCGGTGGGAATGGAACGGGTTCCGGACACGTCCCGACCGTGCTTGACGTTCTGTCAGTATGACCGTAGGTTGGCCGAAGCGAACATCCGTACAACCAGTATTCCAAGGGGCATTCTCTAACACTTTCTTTGTCAGCAGTGGAGCGAAAATGAAACACCTGTGGGTGGCACTAGTAGTGCTTGCCCTCAGCGCGTTCATGCCAGGCAAACTGTCGGCTCAGGGAGTAATACCCCAATCCGGCAAGGCGCATGGCGCCGGGTTGGAGCTCGGACAGAACTATCCGAACCCTTTCAATCCGGAGACGAGGATCCCGTTCAGCATCGGTGACGGTGCGGGATGTACGGATCCAAGCCGGTTGTACCGCGTCAGCTTGCGGATCTACAATGTGTTGGCGCAGCCAGTGGCTGTGCCGGTCCTGCAAGGCGGAACGGGGAATGTTGCTGGGGGGGAACCGATCGACCGCTTGTTGCTGACCTGTAACCAGTACACGGCGTACTGGGACGGTAAGGACGCCAGGACGCAGCAGGAAGTCGCGTCGGGAGTCTATCTCTATCGTCTCGAGGTCGATGGCAAGGCAGTCGTCAAGAAAATGCTCGTGTCGAAATAGCATTACGACGCAGGAATCGGCAGTTTGAACGCGCCCCGGGAACGGGGCGCGTTTCTTTTTGCGTGGCGGGTCGGCCACAGTGGCAGGCTTTCCGGGCACTCACATTGCACCACGTGACGGCATGATCAATCCCGACAGGCTTACCGTAAAGTCCGGCGAAGCCCTCAACGAGGCCGTCTCGCTCGCGCGCCGCGCGGGCAATCCAGTCATTTACGATCTGCATCTCCTTCTTGCGTTGCTCGCGCAGGATGAGGGCATCGTCGTACCGGTTCTTCAGAAACTTGGCGTGAGCGTGGCGTCGCTCCGCGAGCAGGCAGAGCGCGAGGCCGCGCGGTATCCAAAGCAGAGCGACGCGCAGCCGAATGTTTCGCGCGAGCTCAACCAGGTCTTCGACAGAGCGGAAAAGGAAGCGAAGGACCTCGGAGACGATTTCGTTTCTACCGAGCATCTCCTCCTCGCGCTCGCCGATGTCAAAGGCACCGACTCGAAGCGACTGCTCAATGACGCGGGCGCAGCGCACGACGATCTGCTGCAGGCGCTCGAGCAGGTGCGGGGAAGTCATCGCGTATCCGACCAGAATCCGGAGAATCAGTATCAGGCGCTGCAGCGTTACACGCGCGACCTCACCGACGCGGCGAGAAAGGGAAAGCTCGATCCCGTAATCGGACGCGATGAAGAAATCCGCCGCGTCATTCAGGTGTTGTCCCGGCGGACCAAGAACAATCCGGTTCTCATCGGCGAGCCCGGTGTCGGAAAGACGGCGATTGCCGAAGGACTTGCGCAGCGCATCACCAACGGAGACGTCCCCGAAAGCCTCCGCAACAAGCGGCTGCTGTCACTCGATCTCGGCTCCCTGATCGCGGGCGCGAAGTTTCGCGGTGAGTTCGAGGAACGGCTCAAGGCGGTTCTGAAGGAGATCACCGAAGGCGAAGGCCGCTTCGTGATCTTCATTGACGAGATGCACACAATTGTCGGTGCCGGCAAAGCCGAAGGCTCGATGGATGCCGGTAACATGCTCAAGCCAATGCTCGCGCGCGGAGAGCTGCGTGTGGTCGGCGCGACGACCCTCGACGAATACCGCAAGCATATCGAAAAAGACGCGGCCCTCGAGCGCCGATTCCAGCCGGTGTATGTCGGAGAGCCGAGCGTGGAGAACACCATCGCGATCCTCCGCGGTCTCAAGGAGCGATACGAGGTACACCACGGTGTCCGCATCACCGACGGCGCAGTCGTCGCCGCCGCGACTCTCTCGAACCGGTACATCGGCGGCCGATTCCTGCCGGACAAGGCGATAGACCTGATCGACGAGGCCGCATCGCGTCTCCGCATCGAGATTGACTCGATGCCGCAGGAGATTGACGAGGTCGAGCGCCGCATCACTCAGCTCGAGATCGAGCGCCAGGCGCTGCAGAAGGAGAAGGACAAGGCGTCCGTCGAGCGCCGCGAGGCGCTCGAGCGCGAGCTTGCCGAGCTGCGCGAGAAATCGAACGCGATGAAGTCCCAGTGGCAGAACGAGAAGGAGACGCTCGGCAGCGTCGGAAAGATCAAGCAGCAGATGGAGGAGGCGCGAATCCAGGCGGAGCAGGCGACCCGCGCCGGTGACCTCGGCAAGGCAGCCGAGATCACTTACGGAACCCTCCCTCAGCTCGAACAGCAGCTCCGCAACACTGAGAGCCAGCTGGCAAGCAAGCAGGGTTCGGGGCGCCAGTTCCTGAAGGAAGAGGTGACGGCGGACGACGTCGCCGACATCGTCGCGAAGTGGACGGGCATTCCCGTCTCGCGGATGATGGAGGGAGAGCGCGAGCGCCTCACGCGTCTCGAGTCACTGCTCGCCGAGCGTGTCGTTGGCCAGGGCGAGGCGGTGCGCGCCGTATCCAACGCCGTGCGTCGCTCGCGCGCCGGGCTGCAGGATCCAAATCGCCCGATCGGATCGTTCATCTTTCTCGGCCCCACGGGGGTAGGGAAGACGGAAACCGCGCGTGCTCTCGCCGAGTTCCTCTTCGACGACGAGCATGCGATGGTGCGCATCGACATGTCGGAGTACATGGAGAAGCACGCGGTGGCGCGTCTCATCGGCGCGCCTCCAGGGTATGTCGGCTACGAGGAAGGCGGGCAGCTCACCGAAGCTGTGCGACGGCGTCCGTACGCGGTGATTCTGTTCGACGAGATCGAGAAGGCGCACTCCGATGTCTTCAACATCCTTCTTCAGATTCTTGACGACGGACGTCTCACTGACTCGCAGGGCCGCACGGTGAATTTCAGGAACGCCGTGATAATCATGACGTCCAACATCGGAGGCGCTTTCATTCTCGAGCATGGAACCGATGACTGGGCGCTGGTCGAGACGCAGGTGACCGCCGCGCTGCGCCAGCACTTCCGCCCCGAATTTCTGAACCGGGTTGACGACATCATCGTCTTCCGCCCTCTTGGCGAGGCGGAGATCGAGCACATAATCGGGCTTCAGCTCAGGCGTCTGGAGAATCTGCTCGCCGAGAAGAAGCTCTCCATTCACCTGACACCGGCAGCGCGGCATCACCTCGCAACCGAAGGATACGATCAGGCCTTCGGCGCTCGGCCGCTGAAGCGGGCGATACAGCGGCTCATTCAGAATCCGCTCGCGCTCGCCGTGCTGGAGGGACGCTTCCTGGAAGGCGATCGGATCACGGTGGATGTTGGACCGGATGGTCAGCTGACGTTCACGAATATCCCGGGAGCCCCCGAAGGAGAGCCAAGCTCGGGCTCGGAGATCGAATCCGACGTGAAGGGCGCGACCGCCGGCGCCGCATCATGACGCTTGCCTGATTCGCGCGCCGTGGCGGACGGAGGCATCACGCGATTCGCGATAGACGAGCAGTTCATGCGCAACGCGATGGCGATTGCGCGCGACGCCACGCGCCAGAACGAGGTGCCTGTAGGCGCGCTGGTGGTGCAGGGCACGACGATCATTGCCGGCGCGAACAATCGCACGGTGCGCGACCAGGATGCCACCGCGCATGCTGAAATGCTGGCGATTCGCGAAGCGTGCGCTGTGCTCGACCGGTGGCGGCTTGACGACTGCACGCTTTATGTGACTATCGAGCCCTGCGCGATGTGCGCGGGGGCGATAGTTCTCGCGCGCATGGAGCGCGTGGTATTCGGCGCATGGGATCCGAAAGCCGGAATGGCGGGCTCGATCGCCGATCTCCTGCGGCATCCCCGATTGAACCACTCACCGCAGGTCCAGGGTGGTCTTCTGGAGGATGAGTGCGCGTTGATGTTGTCGGATTTTTTCGAATCACGCAGGGATTCCGCGCCGTAATGGCCGCCGTAATGGGCGGATTGATTCGACCCCTTCATCCGGATAACTTTCAAGGCTGTTGGACAGGTGGCCGAGTGGTTGAAGGCACCGGTCTCGAAAACCGGCGTACCTGCAAGGGTATCGAGAGTTCGTATCTCTCCCTGTCCGTAATATCCAAGCGATGGGCCTGAGCCAGCTCGGGCCCTTTTGGTTCTTGAAGCGTCAAATCGATGTTGGGACGGGTGGCCGAGTGGTTTAAGGCGCACGCCTGGAAAGTGTGTGTACGTTTATAGCGTACCGTGGGTTCGAATCCCACCCTGTCCGTAGTAACGAGAAGCCCCGCAACAGCTTACAACGCTGAGCGGGGCTTTCCTTTTCGTCCGGTTCTTCCGTCGGTTTGCCGATTGTGCCCTTTTTGTGCCCTAAAATGCCCTAGGAATGGCGAGCGGTATTGGGTTGGCCCGTCGTAGGATCAGGCCTAGATCGTGGCGCAGAAGCGATCCTGGTGCGACTGTTTGGTGCCAGCGATGTCAGTCCTTCAGGTGAAATTGGTTCCCCTCTCAATCGAGGCCAAGCATGAAGATCCACCGCATGTTGTTAGTCGGAGTGATCGCACTTGCGGCCTGCAGTAGTGAGAAAGTGACCGAGCCAAAACTGACGGTCGCAGGCAACTGGAGCGGGACATTTACGCCGGGTGCATCGAGCGTGAGTCTTTCGCTACTCCTCACGGAGAATGCGGGGCAGGTGACCGGCAATGGGACAATCAGCGGGGAAACAAGCACAGCGCTAACGGTAACCGGAACCTTCGTAGCTCCGAATGTTTCCCTTACGCTAAGCCCGCCCGGCTTCGAACCGATGAATTATGCCGCATTCGTTAAGGAGGCGTCGATGTCCGGCGCACTAAACGGGTCAGGCTTCTTTAATCAGGGCGTGACGCTCTCCAGGCACTAGCAACACCAATCACGTGCCGTTCATAACCGCTGCGAGAACGGCAGCCGGGTCCGACTGCTGATAGATGCTGAGCGTCTTAGTGCTCTTCCATCCACCGGCCCGTGCAACATCCACGTCGGCCAAGTGACGCCGCTCGCTCGCCCATAGCCGCCGGTAAGGGTGGAACGTCCCGCCCGTCAGCTTCGCCACTTCGGCGAGCACTTCCGCTTTCAGTAGCCAACGCGCGGCAACGACTCGCGAGATAGGAAGCGCGCCGTCCTTGGGCCCAGGGAAGAGAGGGACGTCGCCGAGTCGCGGATTGAGTAACAGATAGCGCTCGATCTCAGTCTTAGTCGCCGCGGAGATTGGAGTGATGTGAAGGACGCCCTGCTTGTCCGATTCTGCACTCCACCGGATCGCGCCGTAGGGCATGTGCTCCGCGAGCCGTTCGTCCATTCCGGCGGTTGCAAGCGCCTTTGCAATCCGCTCAGTCGAGAGCATCACGTCCGATGCTCGGAGATGGATGATCGCGCTCTCACGTCTGCCGGTGTATCGAGCGAGAGAGAGGATCAGGCGCAGTCGCCCCTGCGGATCCACTTCGCCGGCTTTGGCAATGGTGCGGACATAGCGATCGTGTGAAGCGATCGGCCGGCGCACGTTCTTCTCCTTTGGCCAATCGCAGTCATGGAGAGGGTTGTGGTCGAGCAGTCGCCTACCCGATGCAAGCTTGTGCTTTCTCGCCCAATTGAAGACGCTCGAGAGCCAACTGAAATCCGAGTCGAGCGCTCCGTCACGCAATGGACGGGGCTTCTGTTTGTTGGTCAGGCGTCCCGTCGCTGCCCTTGGCCCGACTCGGCCGTCACGACGTGCGACACAGTATGAATCAACCGATGACTGAGAGATCTGAGCGACGGGGAAGCCATCACCCCAGGCATCTTTGAAAAGACGGGAGCGGGTTTCGGCTCCACGTTTCCATTGAGCCTTTAGCGTTTGTCCTTTGTGCTCGTGATACGCGGTGAAGAGTTGAGCGACCGTGAGGGTATCAGGTGTGACGCCGAGTAGTTGCTGTGTCGCGATCTCGCGCGCCAGGGTGAGCGCATTCGCTTCCGCAATGTTGCGCTCACCCGTCTCAGCGCTGACCCGCGTTCTCTTTTCTCCGTGGCGCACGTCGAAATAGTAGCGATCGCCACGGCGGAAGATGCGCACGCGCACGCCGGACGCTTCGACGGTCGCACTCTTCTTACGCTTCATGATGTCCACCTCATGACTTCCTCCGTTTCGTGGGTTTGTTCTTTCGTCGGCTCTTCCTCGCCGGCGCGGGCGATCCTGCACCCTGCGTGGAGCTGACCGGCTGCCACGAGAGGACCTTCCAGGCGGGCCTTGGCGCGGTGGCGAAACGTGCCAGGATCGCACTCGCGCGTTCAAGCCTGGCCTTATCCTCAGTCAGTTTCGCGCGGTTCAAGCGTATGGCGGTGACCCCGAGTGCCGCGCGGGCTCCCAATATCGCGTGCATTTCACTGTAGTACGCGGCATTATCGCGGAGGAAGTGCGCGAGCGTATCTACACAGAGCTGTAGAAGAGTCTCGCCGGAGATCATAGACTTGACTTTCTCACCCAAGTTGAGACCGACGCCGGCCGGCTCGGTCAGCTTCACGCCTGCCTTCTTGATCGCTACAGGCCAGACGTAGGCGGCCAAGTCGGCGGCGAGCTTGGCCTCTGTGCGCGTGACGCCCTCGCGCTCGGGGAGCTCGCCGAAGAGCAGCCACGCCGGGCGCCTCTGGAATGCCGCGGCCACGGTAAGTACTTCCGTCGGATGAATGCCCGACAGACCGTTGACCCATTTTGAAACCTTCGACTTGTTGACATCGGCATCGTCGCTCGGCCACACCTTCCGGCAGAAGGCCTTCTGCTCACCGGCCTCCTTTACCAGCAGCGACAGCCGTCCCTTAACCCCCTGTAGCCAGGCCTGATATTCTTTTGTTGTTGCCAAAGGGAAACTCCGCGTTGCTGGAAAGTGTATTTCCGTTTGAGGGGGATTCATTGCGCCCCCCGCTGCCGTTAATTACCGTCAACTTATGGTTGACTTCAAGAATCTGCTTGCTTCGCGTGGCGATTGCAAGTCCGAGGTACTGGGATCGCGCGTCTCGGCCAGCGAAAGGCGCGTTATCGAGGCAGCCGCAGCCGGAGTCCACGCCACCGTGAGTGACTTCATCCGGGCGGCGAGCGTGGCGATTGCTCGCGACTATCTCGCGGGCGATTCGGGGGCGGCGCGATGATGCCCGTCCGCTCAGTCGGTGCACTCAGGGAATGACGCGCATGCTCTTCGATTATTGCAGGCGCAAGCCGGATCGCGCTGCTGCATGTCGCCAGATCCTCCGCGAGATCGAGGTGGAACGTGAAGTTCGTTGTGTGCAGCTCACGCTCAATTTGCCTCGCGATCGCTCCGAACCACGGCCACTTGTACCGATGCCGAAGTCCGCGCGCCCCGAATGCCAGCAGGTTCGGCCGCGTCACCTTTTCATGCGCCGCCGGTGACTGCACCGAAGTTGCACCGCGATGACGCGGAGGTGGCTCCTCCTTACTCCGAGGACGCCGAGCAGGCGGTCCTGTCAGCGATGCTGATGGATGCGGAAGCCGTGCTCAAGGCAATGAAGCACGTCGATGAGTCCGCCTTCTATCGCGAGCCACACAAGCGAATCTTCCGTGCGATAGCGTCACTGTCGGAGCGCGGCGATGCAATCGATCCGATAACCCTCGCGGAAGAGCTGACGCGCGCGGGCGAACTCGGTGCGGCTGGCGGCAAGGACTACATCGGATTCCTCGAGATTGCGGTCCCGACCTCAGCCAACGTCGAATATCACGCCAAGATCGTTCGCAAAAAGGCGCTGCGACGCGAAGCCATTCGTCGCGCACGCCAGCTCATTGCTGAGGCAGAGGCAACCGGGGGAGATCCAGCGGCGGCCCTTCAGCGACTCCGTGAGTTGTCATTGGACGATTCGGCGCGGGAAGATGACGTCCCAGTCATAGTCTCGTTGGCGGTGCTGGTCCAACAGCCCGAGCTACTCTTGCCGCCGCCATGCATCGTGCCGCGCCTCGCTCACAGGGGAAGGGCAACCCTCATTGTCGCGCCTGATAAAGCGGGCAAGTCTACTATGGCGGCGCACGCCGTCGCCGCGATTTCAAGGCGCGGATACTTCCTCGGCGAGCCCGTCGCAGCCGCCAGTGCGAGATCTCTGTGGGCCGGCATCGAGGAAGCAACAGGCGACGCCGTTCGGCGATTCTCGGAGATGGATGCTGTTCCCGAAAATATCGATATTGTCGTTATTCAGCGGCCTGACCTCTTCGCGCAAATCCGAGCGAGGCTATCAGAGCACGCCTTCGATGTCCTCGTTGTTGACTCGCTCACGGAGTACGCGCGCGTCGTACAGGGCAAGGTCCCCGAGGAGGGAGATTCGAGCGGATGGAACGCGGTAGTCCGGCCTCTCGTCGCGCTCACCCGCGAGTTTCCGAGTCTCTGCTTGCTGATGTTGCATCACCCCCGGAGAAGCGACGGCCAGTTCCGTGGGTCCGGGGAGATTGCAGCTGCATTCGATTGCCTTCTGGAAATGCGCGGGCCAAAGGACGGTGAGGATCCGACTATCCGTCACATCACCGGGCGAGCTCGGTGGCAGGTGCCACCGTTCGACGTCCGTTTTCGAAACGGCAGATACGAATTGGCCAGCGGCCTTGAGCTTTCGCTCGATGCCCGCGTCCTGATCCAAATCGAGCAAAACCGCGGCGTGAGCCTGGCTGTCCTTCGGGCAAAGGTGGGCGGGCGCGGAAAGGTCGTTGACGATGCTGTGACCGAGCTGCTTCACCGCGGGGCGATCGTCGATCTTGGTGTCAACGGCAAGCATGCGTACCATCCCGCGGGGCCCCAGCGGTCGGTGTTTGACATCGCGGCTGGCTCTCCAAAACAGCTTGTCCCGAAGCTTGTCCCGGCCTCTTCTGCGACAGCTTGTCCCAGCGACGCGGCCCGGGCTTGTCCCACCCTGTCCGGTGCCTGTCCGGTGCCTGTCCCACAGCACAACTCCGAAGCCTGTCCCGTTCCCCCACCCCACGTAGTGGGGGGGGACGGACGGACAGACAGCCAGCCGACGAGAGGTCTGGTGCTTTAATGACGATCCCCGACATGCTTCTCTGGCTTGATGTGATGTACGAGGTCCGCGTCGCGCTGGCGCCTGATGGGGAACACCTGTTAGTCACCGGGAACGCGGACGCCATCAGGTGCGCGGCGCCCAAGCTATCGCAAATGAAGCCGGCCATCCTCGATCACCTGCGTGCCGTCTCCCGCTCTCCGAGGACCGCGTGACGCCGAACGAACTTGCCAAACACTGGCGGCAGGACGCCGAGACGCTGGAGCGCTACGACTCCCAGCTCGCCGGCGTCTGTCGGGGCCATGCGGACGAACTGGACGCGGCGCTCCGCTCCGTTGCTGACGATGCGCTGGACCTCGCAACGGCGGCACACGAGTCGGGTTACTCCAGAGACCGGCTTCGCCACATGCTGGCCGAGGGCGCGATACCCAACGCCGGCCGGAAGGGCTCACCCCGCATCCGTCGCGGAGACTTGCCATCGAAGAGTCGGGCGAACATGGGCGGCTTCGATGCCGTCGCGGCGGCTCGCGGTGTTCTCCGGAGTGGCCATGCGTGAGCGCGACATACCCGCCACCTGTCGCCACCGTCGCCAGCGGGTAGTCGCTCAGCCGGACGGTTCCCGGAGGCAGTGCTGCCTCGATTGCGGGGCAACGATCGCCAAGCTCGCTCCCGCGCTCCCGCGTCTGCGGACTGACGACGAACTCCGCGTCGAAGCCGAACGCCGACAGCGCCGGCGAGAGATCGGGTTACCCCTCAATGCGGAGACTCCATGATGATTGATGACCGAGAGGTAGCCCGGCGTGAGCAAGAGGCTGCATTCGACGCCCGGCAACTGGTCGAGGAGATCGGGATCGTAACCACGACGGGCAGGCTCCCCGTCGAGACGATGCTGGCTGCGATCAGGCGGGTCCGGGGCTTACCCGAGGTTCAGCCGCAACAGCGGGGCGCGGGGATACCCCCCTCCGGGGGCGGATCGGATCTCCACGCGAACGCAAAGTCCCCGACCACTCGCAACCTATTCGCGCACAAAAAGGTACCCGGTTCAACGAGAATTGAGGCTATGAGAGGATGAAGAAGCCAAACCTACCGACTCCCCCGCGTCACCTACGGGCCGAAACTCGGCGATGGTGGTCCTCAGTGGTCGCGGATTTCGAGCTTGAACCCCATCACCGCCGGCTGCTAACCCTCGCCGGCGAGGCGTGGGATAGGACGCAACAGGCACGCGAGGCGCTCGCGAAGTTCGGAGTTATCTACTTGGACCGCTTCGGCTCACCGAAGGCGCGCCCCGAGGTAGCGATCGAGAGGGACAGCAGGACCTCATTCGCGCGGCTCCTTCGGGAGCTAGCGCTTGATGTTGACCCGCCCGCCGAGTCCCGGCCGCCGAGCGTTGCCGGCGTCGATCACCTACGTAAAATGGAGAGATAATGCCAAGACCGCGAAGAGCCGCCCGAGACCGTCGGCCGGAGATAACAACTTTTGAAAGGCGCTGGGCCTTCGGTGAGCCGCTCGGCGAGTACGCGATTCAGGAGTTTTTCACGTCGCCCGCGCGCCTTCGTGCGGTTTGGGAGGAGTTGCGCGACGAGGCGGTTGCCGCGTGGGCGGAGGCGCGCCCGGGCACGAGGCAACCGAACTGGTGGGACTATGATGCACCTGAGCCGCGCCGCCGGCTGGGCGGAATCGGCGACGAGCTGTCCGCGGTGCTCGCACATGTTGAATCGTGGAACTGCGGCATCCCGAGCGCCTTTTACACCGAAGAAGACTCGTCGGACTACCCGGGCGAGGCGCTGTGGAACCACGCGCAGGAGCGACCAGCCGTCGCGCTGGACCCGTGCGATCCGCCGCGATACGAGTCTCAGGCCGCGTACCTGGATTGGCACGCCCTCCTGACAGCCGGCGAGCGGTCCCGGCTCGAGCGCGACGGCTGGCCGGGCGACGAAATCATCGAGTACGACGAGGACCCCGAGACCGTAACAACCGAACCCCCAACCATGAGGACCGACTGACATGTTCACCAAGCCAAAACCCGCGCAAACCCTGACGGACTACCCCGCATACATCGAGGCCACCGACAAGCTAGACTCAGTAAAGCACAAATTGTCCCGCGTCGAAGCAAAGATCGAAGCGTGGCGCGTGTCGCGCACACCAGCGGCGACACAGGTCGCAGAGCAGGCCCGCGCGCTCTTGAGTCAGGGTAGCGTTGCCGTGGCAGACGCGCCGACCACCGAGACAATCGACGAGTTGCAGGACCAGCGCCGCGTACTGTGCGAGGCTGTCCAGCAACAGGTGCGGGAAGTCGAGACGACGCGCGCCGCGATTTGCCGCGAGATCGCGCGGGCGGCGCTCCCCGAATACCAGAGCATCGTGCGCGAGATGGTGGAAACCTTCGCGCCCTTCGGCGCCGCGTGCGAGAAGGAAGCTGCATTCCGCGACCGATTCACCGAGCAAGGGATTTCGTTTGCGTCCATCGCGCCACCCGTGCCGCTCAACGGAACGCGACTCAGCGTCTACGCAAGCGACGTGAATCGCTGGCTCGATCAGGTCGAAAAGGATTATGGCGTGATCGTGAAAAACCGCCGGAGGCAGCCATGAGCGCGCCACAGATCGAGCGGCGCATTTCGGCGTCCCCGGTCCCGCTCCGCTCGGAGGGCCGGGCTGGTGCAGCAGCGGATGGGCGCCGACTGATCGGCTACGCGGCCGTGTTCAACTCGCTGAGCGAGAATCTCGGCGGCGGAATGCGGGAGATCATCGAACCGGGGGCGTTCACCAAGGCACTCCGCACCAGTGACGTTCGGGCGTTACTGAACCACAACCCAAACTACGTGCTCGGCCGCACCAAGAGCGGCACGCTCCGACTGAACGAGGACGCGACCGGACTCCGCGCCGAGATCGACGTTCCCAAGACTGCGACAGGTGACGGCGTGCTCGAGTCCGTGCGCCGCGGCGACATTAGCCAGATGAGCTTTGCGTTTCGCGTCGAGCCGGGCATCGGCGATCGCTTCTCGACCGGGAAAGATGGCGTAACCGTCCGGCGCATTGTCGAGATTCAAGAACTCATAGACGTGTCCCCGGTAGCATTCGCCGCCTATAGTGAAACCGTCGTCTCAGTCCGCGCGCTTCAGCTCGCTACGGAAACGGCGAAGGCACGCCCGCCTCGCGACTTGGCGGCCGAGCGCCGCCGAAACGACGCAGAGATTGCGCGCTGCGAGGAACAGGAGCGCCGCGCCCGCACTCGCCGCATCCTTAACGAGGCCATCGGCCGCGATGTCTCGCGATCATGGGTAGCACGAGTCTGCGACCACGAGAGCGGCCACGCCGTGATGTATTGGGCAACGGGTGCGGGAGTAGACGCGGTAGGGTTGGTCGTGGACGAGGATCGCGACCGGGTGCGGGTTAGTGGGAGCGCTCATGCCAAGCGGCAAAAGGACCCGTACTCAGACGCGCAAGCGAGTCTTGGAGGCATCGCTTGCGAACGGCTCGCCGGATATGACGCGCCCGGACCCACCGAGTGGCCGATGAACTCGGACGTAAATCGTGCCCGCAAATCGCTGGCGGCATCCGGCCGTTCCTCGGGCTACGACGACATCGAGCACGAGATCGCGCGAGTTGAAGGCGTATTGCGACAGCACTGGCCGGCCGTTGTTGCCCTTTCTCGGGAAATCTGGAGCAAAACGGCGCTGACCGGCGAAGAAGCCGAGGCGATCATCCAGAAGGCGCTATTTGCCAAGAGGGTTGCCTGACCATGTACGCTGAACGCCATGTGGTCGCACTGACCACCGCAGCAGACGGGTCGGCAACCGGCTACACGCCGGTAGTTACCGGCCCGATCCGCACGATTCGCTATGTAAAGACGGACTTTGCCGATGGCGTGGACTTCACCGTCACGCTGGAAGGAACCGGGGAAACGGTCTGGGCGGAGGACAACGTCAACGCGAGCGCCACGCGCTCACCGCGACAGGCCACGCATTCCACGGCAGGAGTCGCTGCGCTCTACGCGGCCGGAGGTACGGCGGTCGCTGACCTCATCGTTGCCGTGCGCGACCGGGTGAAGGTCGTCGTCGCGGCCGGCGGCAATGCGACGACCGGCGCCATTCATGTCGTCGTCGGATAAACACTTTTCTTAAACGGTGAACTGTTGCCAGATATTCGGATGAAGCTCTCGGCGGTTGCGCAGCAGTTGGCGGGCCGACGTGCGGGGACAAAAAACACTGGCGCCCGCGCCATATCGGCATATACTGCCAGTATGGCCGACTGGATGGAGCTAAGGCCGAGCGCATCATCGCCCGGTCAATCAGAGCTTCACATGCTGCCTGACCGTCACGCTGGGAAGGAAGCGAGGGAGGGGGCTTTCGAGAAGCTTCCGCGACTGCTCCGTCGCGAGATCAAGAAAGCGGGTGCCGAGGAAGCAGCACGCGCTGAGATCTCGGCCGCAATCGAGGAAGGCGCGCTCGAGCTTGAGCCGTTACTCGGACCGGAAAACGCCGAGGCGGTGGCGAGCGCCTTTCTCCCTCGCCTGATCGCCGGCGGCGTTCTCCTCAAGGCTTACATCAGTGAGATCGAGACAACGCGGAGGTCTCTGCGCGAGGCGATCGCCACGCCGCTACCAGACGACGCGGCGCCAGAAACGCGGCTGCTTGTTCGGCTAGCCCGGAGCCGCGTCGACACGCTCACACAATATCCGAGGGAATTCTAATGAGTCTCGCATCTCTAGTCGTTCACATCGGCGCCGACACGAGCGGGCTCAATAAAGCCTTAACTCAGTCCCAGAAGGACATTCAGAAGGCAGGACGGCAATTCTCCAATCTCGGCGCGTCCTTAACCAAGAATCTGGTTATTCCCATCGTCGGAGTTGGGGCCGCGCTCGCGGCGTCTGCCGTGAAGGTTGGGACGTTCGCTGATGAGCTGCTTGACCTGGTAGACATGACCGGGCTTACCGCGCGCACGTTGCAGGAATTCCGCCACGTTGCATCGGTCGCTGGCGTGGAGTCCGACACGCTGGCCAACGCAGCAATCAAGCTCACGGCCGCGATGTCCTCCGGCGACGAGCAGGGCAAGAAGTTGGGGGATGCGCTCGGACTGCTCGGCATCAAGGCCAACGATGCGTCAGGCAAGCTGGTCTCGATGGACGTCCTGCTGCCTCAGATCATCACCGGTCTGCAGGGCATGACCGACATCACGAGCCGGAACGCGCTCGCCGCCGATATTTTCGGGAAATCATGGTCTGAGTTGGCCCCGATCCTGTCGATGACGAGTGGGGAAATGACGGCGGCGCGCGACGAAGCGCAGCGGCTCGGTCTCGTTATGTCCGATGAGGCGCTCAAGTCCGCCGACGCCTTCAGAAAGGCGCTGGGCACACTCACCCAGACCGCGGGCGCGATCACCCGCGAGATCGGCGTTGGCATGATCCCTGTTATGACGAGTCTGGCCAAATTCCTCCAGGAGAGTGTCGTGCCCGCCGTGCGCGCCGTCGTCGGATGGTTTGGCGACCTCTCGACAGGAACGAAAATAACGATCGGCGTGGTCGCCGGACTGGCCGTCGCGCTTACCGGGGCGGTAATAATCTTCGGGACGATTCTTAAGTTCATGCCGCTGCTCACGTCGGGATTCACTGCTTTAACCGGACCGATTGGTCTCACCATCCTCGCGATCGGCGCGCTCACCGCAGCCGGTATCCAGATGGTGAAGCATTGGGACGCCGTGAAGCTGCAGTTTGTGCTGGCCTGGACGGCCATGAAGGACGCCGCGTTCACCTCGGTCGGCTTTATCCTGGACATGCTCGTCGCGCTGACGGTGAGGATACCAGTACTCGCCGGCAAGATCATGGGGCTGCGCTCAGCGTTCGACCTGATCGCAGAAAAGTCGATGGCCTCGAGCGGGCGCGCGATAGGTGCGCTCGAGCTCAAGCTTCTGGATGCTGGCACGGCTGCAGAGATGACCGATAGCAAGGTCAGAAAGCTCGTCAGTACGCTGAACACCCTTGGCTCTGGCGGTGCCAGTAAGCTCCTCGGCCGGCTCGCTGAACAGCTCGGCGGGCTAGGGACGAGTGTGACGCCGGCATTCGCGGGCGCAGGTGGAAGCAATCCCCTTAGCGGGCCCAAGATCGCCGAGATGACCGGGAATATCGTCTCGCCGTCGGCGGGAGGGAGGCCATACGGTTTTCAAGAGGGCGACAGTTTCGGAATGAAGATCGGCCGGGTGATTCAGGCGGGCGCTGGCAATAGCGAGATGGGACAGATGATTCAGGCGACCGCGGAGTTCGGCAAGTTCGCTATCCTGCTTCCCATTATCAGCGGGGCGATGGAGACGCTTGCGCCAGCGTTCTCCGCGCTTTTGGAGCCGCTGAAAATGGTGGGCCGTGTCATCGGTGACATGCTGGTGCCGCCGATAAAGATGGTGGCCGATCTCTTATCGGCGGCTCTCGCCCCCGCGCTGAAAATTCTTGCCGGGGTCGTCCGCGTCATTTCGGTCGCGTTCAGCTTCGTCAGTGAGGCAATCGGTTGGATGATCCTCGGTATCGGCAAGCTGATTGACTCGCTCCCGTTCGTCAGTGCGAAGGGCATGATCAACATGGGCCAGAGCATGATTGACGCGGCCCGTGCGGCGCGGCGCAACACGGACGCGACCGACGACGCGACGGATGCTGTCACCAAGTTCGCCAGTGCACTCAGCAACATCCCGCGCGTGCTGAACATCAACGCGCTCCGGCACATGGTCACGGGCGCAGGTGGCGGAGATAGTGGAAGTGGCGGCGGCGGGAGTGTCGGGGGTAGCGGAGGTGGTGGCGGCGGTGGGAAAGGCGACCAGATTTTGTACAGCTACGACACCATCAACATCACCGTGCCGGGCGCGGGCGATCCGGAACGAGTGGCGGAGGCGGTAGGTCGTGTCATCGAGCGCAAGCGCGCGCGGGGGGGCATGTCCCGCCTCGCGTTAGCGGTGGCAACTTGAGAACCGTCGGCGGAGGAAACGCCGCATGGTAATTAGAACAGTGTTCACGTCGGATGGCGCATTCCTTGAGCTCTCGGCATATATTCGGCTCCGCGCCGCGCGGGAGTATCGAGTATGAGTACCGGAATAGAATGGACGAATGAGACGTGGAATCCGATGACGGGTTGCACGAAAATCTCCTCGGGCTGCGACAACTGTTACGCCTACACGCTGGCCCACACGAAAGTCCGGGAACACTACCTCCGGCAACTCCCGGTGAAGGACACCGAACAGAACCGCGCAGATCCGTTCGCCCCCCGCTTCTGGGAGGAGCGGCTGATGAAGCCCTTCAGCTGGCGCGAGCCGAAACGAGTCTTCGTCAACAGCATGTCGGACGTTTTCCACGCGCACTTTTCCCTTGAGCAGATACAAAAAGTGTTCGACGTGATGAATGCCTGCCCTCAACATCAGTTCCAAGTTCTGACGAAGCGTCCTGAGCGGGCCGCGCGTCTCGCAGAGCACCTCGTGTGGACTCACAATATTTGGATGGGCACTTCGATCGAATCGATGGATGTCGCACGACGAGCCGACGCACTACGCCAGGTCCCGGCGGCTGTGCGGTTCATCTCTGCAGAGCCGCTGCTAGCTCCCCTCGATGGTCTAAATCTCGACGACATCCACTGGGTAATCGGCGGCGGCGAAAGTGGGATCGGCTACCGTCCCTGCAAAGAGGAATGGGCAATCGGACTACGCGATCTCTGCCTCGAGCGCGACGTTTCGTTTTTCTGGAAACAGTGGGGCGGACGGACCCCAAAGTCGAAGGGACGCGTACTCGAAGGCCGCGAATGGAACGAATATCCAGAGAAGCTCGGCGAAGCAGTCGCGTGAAGTCAGGTGAAGTCGAACTCGAGCGGTGGCGGATCACCAGCCCCCTCTTCCCACTTCACCAGTTTGGCCGCGACCGCGTTGTTTGACGCGAATAGCATCTTGTAGAGGCATTTGTCCCCCACCTCGTACACGGTTCGGACAATGCGAGCGTGGTTCCAGCGAGTTTTCAGCCGTCGAAGGTAGACCGCTTCGAGGCAAAGAAGAAACGCCTTCGTATGTGAGTTCGTGATTCGTGCTGGAAGGCACTCCCGCCACTCCTCAGATCCGAAGAATGCGTCGAATCGCGGCGCGTACCGCTCGAGATACTCCAGCTTGAACGACATCAACCTCTGAAACGCCTGCCGGATCGGGAAGAGCATATAAAGGTCCACGCTCTGGTGACCGAGTGCCTTCAGATTCTCGACCGATCTCCACGGCCACTCCTTTATGCCCTCGATGTCCGCGAATGTGAACACGTAGTCGAAGCGTGGAATACTGTCCATGATTGCCGGCAGCGCCTCGTTCGCATCGGCGTGAACGAGGCGGATTCGATTGAGTGGTATTCGGCACTCACCGGAAGCGACGAGCCGCGCAACACGCTCGGTCAACGCCTCGTGATCGGGGAGCACCCTGTTCACCAGAATAGCATCAGTGAAGCAGACGTCGGGGTTGCCGGGCGCGTGCATTTTGAGAGCTCTGAGCGGCGACCCGTCGAATTCCTCTCCCCCGCCATCGCGCGCCACGTTGAGCCCCGGCCCCGCGAAGAGATCCAAGTAGACTCGCTGTCGCTTTGATTTCGTGACGTTGAGCGCGGGAGGACCGAAGCGATCGATGAACTCAAGCTTCTGCTTACCCCATGCGCCACTCTCGCGAGCACGTAGGCCGTCTTTCGCTATTACGACTGGCCGCTTACGTGACAATCAGGTTCGGGCGGTGAGGGTTCCGTTGGCTCTTGGTCGCTGGACCAGCGCACCCAATTCGGCAGGAGAATGAAGGCGAGCATACTCCTCAATCTCTTCTGCCGTCATGCTCTTGAGAATCCTCTGGCGTAGCTCGAGAGCCCGCCCGCGGTGGTCGTATATCATCGGCTAATGCGTATCAGGCAGCGACAGCCATCTGAGGAGGTGCATTCTGGATGTGGAAGCTCTGGCGTGGAGCCAGGCGGGAAGACTCGGCCTGTAAGCGCAGCACATGAAAGGCACGTCCGCGGATCGCCAACGACTGAAACGGCGGTGGGCATTAGCCGGTTGTACGCGAATGGCCCGAGATACTCCTCCAGTTGCGCGCGATTCCTCGCAAAAAACACGAACATTCTAGCTGCTGCATCTGCGTTTATGTGAATGCCCGTAGAAAGCTCCCTCGGCAGCCAGCGACGTTTGGATTCACCCCATAATAATTGCATTGCGGCTGCAAAGCGAAGTTGTGCGATCGCCTCGCTCCGCACGTTGCGCAGAATGCCGGGAACGACGGAGTAGATCACCGAGAGCATGCGAACATCCATGCGTGCATCGTAGTTCTGCCAGTCGACGCCGATTCCGCGCGGTGACGGCTGTTTCTTCTCGTAGTCCCCAACGATGCGAGCTGCGCGCTCAAAATCGCGGGCGGCAATAGCCGTTCCGACTTGTCTCTCCGCCTCAGCTCGCGCCGGAGACGGCGGCTTCAGCGCACGAGGCGTCACAGTCCCGCCGCCCCTTCGGGCTCCCGCTCGAGGAGATTGCCCGCAGGCGACCTCAAGCGGCGAGCAGCTCGGCAAGTCCTCGAATCTCCGCTGCGATGTGAATCACCTCTCCCTGAATCTCGCCGGTCATGGCGTAGCGATTCGGTAGCGCCTCCATGAAGGCGGCCGTCGCGCAGAGTTGTTCCAGCAGGCCGCCCGGCAATCTCTCCTCGAGCGCACATACGAAGCAGGGCCGAGGCTGGAAGTGGACGGGGCAGATCACTTCGCCTTGCGTTTCTTTTCCCGCTTTGTGGCGGGCTCGTCTACCCACTCGAGGAGCTCTCTCATTCGCGGTCGAACGTCACCAGCACTGGGGTTCAGAGTCCCCACTGGGCGCCTGTGAAAACCTGCGCCTCTCCGGTGATACGGTTGATTCGTATAAGCCAGTCTCCCGTGCCATTGCCGATTGCGCCATGCTCATATCGGTACATGGTCGGCCAGACGAACGCAGCAAGTGCAAGGGCCAGTAGGCCTAAACCGATCCGAAGTGCGCGCTTCACTTCCGCCGGCCCTTCGGCTCCCGCTGAATCAGATCCCCGACTTCGACATTCAGGGCGCTGGCGAGCTTATCGAGAGTCGCGAGCGATACCTGGGCCGTGACGTTCCGGCACATTCGGCTGATCGTGGCGAAGCTCACGCCTGAGTCTCTCGAAAGCTGACTCTGACTTGTTCCCTTCGCGTCGATAACCTCCTGCAGCCTGAATCGGGCGGGGCTCATAATGGAAAAATTACCACCTCCTGGCTTAACGCACAAGTGATATGTCACAAGCGGCTTGACAGCACCCTAGCACAAGTGATATAGTACGCCGTAGACCAAACCCCAACAGGAGAAGCCACGATGCCCGCCAAGAAAAGGAAGGCAGCACCAGAAACCGCAACAGCCCTGAAACTCAGACACAGCCGCCCGCAGGGTTGGCGCGGCTCCATGGTCACCGACGAAATGACGAGCGGCTCGGTCTCAGTGAAGGCGATCGTAGCCGACGATTCCTTCCTACCTGCGGACTCGCCAATTCTGTGGAGCGTTGGCGTGACCATTCACCACGATCGAGCGGCGCAATCGCTCTATCTCCCGACCACGACAGGGCAGTACGCGAACCCGAGGGATCACGTACTTATCAACGTTGACATCGCGCACCCGCGCGGCGCCGAGGACGGTCGATCTCGCGGCACGACGATCGAATGCGAGCTGGCGCATCTCGATACGCTCGTAGAGGCGCTTTCTGCGGCGCTCTTGATCGGGCGTCGCGACGGGACGCTCCCGGTCGCGAAGGGCATCAAGCCCTGGCCTCACCGGGAGCAGCCGAAGGGGTTCCTGCGAACGGAGCCGAGGTAAGGCGGAGCACGCAAATGAAGTCGTTCAGCACATCCACCATCGCGGCGATGGTGGATGTGCCTTAGGCGCGGCTCCCTGAGACTGTGCCTTTTTTGTGCCCTTTTCAGCGGCTAAACTCGGCTATTTCGGCGTAAAGGTCGGCTCACCGACAACGCCAAGTGTTGACGAGCGGCTAACTTAGCCGAAATGGCTTAGATTCAGGCAGTCCTGGAAAGTGTGTGTACGTTTATAGCGTACCGTGGGTTCGAATCCCACCCCGTCCGTTGTAACTCGTTATCCCGTTTGCTGTTTCTGAGTAAGCGGGATTTTCGTTTCACGATGAGCAATCGTTCTGCTGTCCATTCCTGCTGTCCATTTCACGCTCCACCGGCGATCGATCGCTTCGCTCGTCCCTTGAGCGCTTCCCGCATGACGGCCAGCTCGGGCTGCTGGTAGACGGTGAGCACTGTTTGGGGTGATTTCCATCCACCTAAACCGCATAAGTCACGGAGGTTGGTGGTTTTCAAGTCATTGGCGAAGCGCCTGCGGAGACTGTGGTAACCCAATCCAGGCACATGCTCGATCTTCGCGAGCTTCTCCCCTTGAGTCCACCACTTGAGGAGTGTGCGGCGGTGGCAGGGCGCCTCTCCATCGGTCGGGGCAGGGAATACCCATCCATCCCCGATCGTCGCGCGCTGCCGGCGTGCCCGCTCCAGTAAACTTGCCGCTACATCGCTCAACGGGGTCGTGTGGTCGAGCCCGATCTTGTCGCTCTCGGGCCGCCAACGCACTGACCGCTCGCCGAAGTTGATATCCGCCCAGCGAAGAAGACGGATACTTCCGATCCGATGGCCCGTTTCGTAGCCAAGCATGAGAGCGAGCGCAAACTGCTCACTTACCTGCGGGGCCGCAACTAATAGAGAGCGATACTCAGCCTCCGTCATCATCGGCCGACGCGGGTTCTCTTCCCGAGGTAGCGGACTTCCACGGAGTGGATTGTGATCGAGTAGCGGCGCGTCTGACGCATCGTGTACCATGGTCGCCCAGTTAAGACACGCAAGCAGGAACTGTAAGTCGTATCGGATTTGCTGATCGCGCACTGGCCGAGGTCGTGTCGACCGCTCTCTCTCTCCGTTGGTCCTCATCAAACCCGGCGGGCGGAGCGTGCCCCGCCGCCGCTCCTTGATAAACCGATCCCAATCTCGCCGATTGAGCGTCTTGGGATGCCGCTTCTCGCCGAAGCACCGACGGAATAGCTCCGTGCAGGCACGGTCGTGGCGCTGCTTGCCAGCACTTTTCTCTGGCGTTACTTCACGTACATAGTTGTCAAACAACGACGCCAAGGTTAGCGTGGCGCGCGCAGGTGATGCAGTGAAGCGGAGTTCGAGTGCTAGCGTGTCAGCCTGCGTTTTCGCGCGCTCGCGATCCGAATGACCGGTCGATACGCGTTTCTTGATACCGCGGCCATCTCTATGCCGCTCGCAGAACTCAAGGAAGATGACGCGACGCGTCAAGTCCTCGAAAGCGCGGACGCGATTGCGTCCTCGCTCACCGCACAAGTAACTCCATGCCTTTCGTGTTCTCGCGTGTCCCATCGGAAACCTCTTTAGCTGAGGGTGACGACGGACCGCGCGATCTGCGTTGCAGTGCCAACAATGGCTGGTTGCGGGCGCGGAGACAAGTGACCGGGTTTTCTTGGCAGATCGCCTCGACGGAGCTTAGGAGCGCCGCCGCGGCCAAAATTTTGAATGCGTCCCGCGCGCACATCGCGAGATAACTGTCGAGTTGAATACCCCGATTCGTGGGCCGCCTGTGTAATTGACAGCAGATCGTCCAGCCCACTCTTCGCTATCGCCTCAAGGTCCGCCAGCACCTCGTCGCAGATCCTCGCACCATCAACCGACGCCTGGAGTTTCTTGAATTCGTCCCTGCGTAGGCGCCAGCGTTTAAGGATCTCTGCGCATCGCCCCAGTTGGCTGTCGCGACCGCGAGCGTGAGGTGATAAATTGGACAGATCCATGTTCGTAACCTATTAATAGAACACCCCTATGTCCAGACGGGTCGACACGAGGAAGAGCAGCCAGTCTCTGATCGGTGAGCGAATAGAATGGCTCGTTAACCAGTTTTCTGGCGGTAGCGTGCGTGCTGCCTCCCGAGAATGGGGAGTAACTCGGCCGACGTTGATCCGCTTGATCGACGGAGTGGTCAAGTCGCCGCGGAATAGGGCGTTCGAGAATATCGCTAATGCGTGTGGGGCCTCTCTCGGGTGGCTGCTCCGGGGTGAGGGGCAGGCCCCCATCCCGCCGCCGCCGACGCTTCCATCCGCGACGCCGGCTTTAGCGAGGTGGGAGTCCGTCGTCGGGAGCCTTCGGCTGAGCGAGGATTGTCACACGTCCTTGCTCGCTGTCCCGCGGACAATCCGGCTGGCGTATAACGCCCTGGTTATAGAAGGGTTGAGCCTCAGCGACCTGTCAGCGGGCGGTCACGAGTTGAGAGCCAAGGCCGAGGAGCTCGAGCTTCGGGCGTGGTATACCCTATTGGAAGGGCTCATCAACGAGAATGGGGGAGACGCCGTGCGGAGGAAGCTCGAGTCAGAGTCGCTGGTGACCATGCAGTTCAGCCCGGTCGCAATGTCTCTCTTCATCCATCCATCGACAAAGCCTAAGTCAGCCGCGGATCTGGAAGCATGGAAGGAGGCGATGCAGGTGGCGGCTCAGGGGTGGCGGTACCCGCCACATCTTAAAGGGCAGAGGCAAGAGCCACCGCTCGGGGCCTCGCCCAAGATCGGCTCCAAACTGCCGCGCGATAAAGCGCGAGAATCGCGGAAGAGAAGAAGGGGGGATGAGTAACTCTCCCCCTAGAAGGTCCCGCCTCGGGGCCGTCACACGGACATCATCAGATTCGCTATTGGAATGATGGTTCACATGAGAGACCGCGTCTCGGGTTGGCCTCAGGATCGATAACGTCGGCTTCCCCCAGGACTCACTGGCTCTGCTCCGGTTATCTTTGGGTTCTCGCCTCAATTCTCCCTTCAATTGTTCCTTCAGTTTTCTGCGAAGCAATGGCTGTAGTGGGCCCGCCGTTTTCGCAGAGTTCGAGGTTCTGAGTCGTCTTTGAGAGCGATTTGTTTTGTTCTCAGCATCGAGAAATCAGCAGTAAGTCAGTTGCTGCACGAGCTTTGACGAAGGAACCCAGATGAACGCGATGCCGTGATGCGAAGCGGCGTGCCGCTTTTTATTCACGTCGGGAAGTTGAGGCATCAGGACTTGGCGGCAAGCTTTGTCTTGCTAGCGCCACGCCTCATAAGGTTTCGCGAGAAGCACAGGCCACCGTTCATAGCAAAGGTCTATCGTCCGGAAAGGAAATCGCCTTTTCGCACAGTGCCAGGCGCGATCAAGATGGTTCTTACGCTGGATACGTGGAGCGCCGAGTAGAGCGCCGCGCACGGCGCCGGCGATACCCGAGCAACAAAACCACCGACAGGGCCAAGGGCAGTTGAGCAAGAAACGAAGGCTCACTTCAGGGCGGGGTCATTGAGAGCGCGGGTTACTTCCGCCTGCCCGCCGGCGTTGACAGATTTTTTCTCTGTCCGTATCAACCAACACGTGCCCTTTCATGTGGACCGGCACCGCCGACTCCATCATCGCCAAGCTCGAACGACGGGTGAGTAGGCGAGATTTTCGTTTCAGGACGAGCGATTTTTCTGCTGTCCACTCCTGCTGGCCATTTCACGTTCCACCGGCGATCGATCGCTTCGCTTGTCCATTCAACGCTTCCCGCATGACGGCCAGCTCGGGCTGCTGGTAAACGTGAGCACTGTCTGCGGTGATTTCCATCCACCTAAACCGCATGAGTCGCGATCGTAGTGCGAGATGAGCATGATGGGCGTTTCGCGTTGAAATGCCTGACAACCGGTTGCGCGACACCCGCCTGACCGGTTACCATTTGAGATAGTGGCACGGGGTGCCTGCGCACGAGTCGACAAGCGCGGGCTGAGATCACACCCGTCGAACCTGATCTGGGTCATTCCAGCGAAGGGAGCGTCACTGGTGCATGCGCGTCGCGAGCCGCCGAAGCCCGAGTCTTCGTCCCTCGCCTCTTCCGCCGGCCCCGCTCCCATCGCGACATACGCGACATTCCGGAGCGCTCGTGCTGGCACTCGCACTCATCCTCGCCCTTCAGGCGGCCTCTCCCGCCGACACCACCCACGCGCGCACCGACTCGCTCGCCGCCGACTCGCTGCGCGCCCGCCGCGCGCAGCGGCTGGAGTCGGTTCAGGTCACCGCGATTCGCGGCGGCTCCGCGCTGATCTCCGAGAAGACGCTGGAACGCGCCGACATTCAGCGCCGCTACGCGGGACAGGAGACGCCGATTCTCCTGCAGGCCGCGCCCGGCATCACCGCCTACTCGGAGAGCGGGTCGGCATCCAACTACTCGTACATGCGACTGCGCGGGATCGACCAGACGCGCATCAACATCACGCTCGACGGCGTTCCGCTGAACGAGCCGGAGGACCAGGGACTCTTCTTCTCCAACTTCCCCGACTTCGCGAACAGCATCGCATCGGTGCAAATTCAGCGCGGTGTCGGCTCGAGCACGCATGGCGTCGCCTCGTACGCCGGATCGGTGAACTTTCAGTCCGTGCCGGTCGCGAGCGTCGCGCCCGGCGGCGAGCTGCAGCTCACCCGGGGTGCCTATGGCACTTCCCGGCTCAGTGCCACCCTGCAGTCGGGGCTCACGCCGAGTGGCTTCGCTGGATATGTGCGTGCCTCGGGCCAGCGGACGGACGGCTATCGCTTCAACTCCGGCAACCGCTCGCGCAGTACGTTCGCGAGCGGCGGATGGTTCGGCGCGCGCGACATCGTGAAGGCCACGGTGCTCGCCGGAATCTCGTCCAACGAGCAGGCCTACCTCGCGTCGCCGCTCTCGGTGCTGCGCCAGAACCAGCGCGACAACCCATACGGCAACAGCCCGGCGAGCGCGGTCGGCGATCGCTTTCACCAGGATCTCGCCAGCGTGGCGTGGACGCACGCGCTGTCGGCGTCGCTCAGCCTCGCCACTACCGCCTACGGGTTCGACGCCGGCGGCTGGTACGACGTTCCCGGCATCACCGGTCTCGGCGACGCGTACAACTACAATCTCCACTCGCGCTGGGGGGGCATCATCAGTGCGCTTGACTGGACCGGCGAGGCGGCCACCGCGTCGTTCGGCCTTCACCTCGCGCGCTATCACCGCGAGCACTGGCTGTACACGCGTCCCGGTCTCGAGACCCGTCTGTACAGCAACGTCGGCTACAAGGGCGAGCAGAGCGCCTTTGCCAAGGGCTCGGTCACCCGCGGACGGACGACGCTGTTCGGCGACCTGCAGCTGCGTCTCTCGCAATTCCGCTACCAGCCGACGGAGAGCTCGGGTGTCTCGCCGGCGTCGGTGCGGTGGTCGTTTCTCAATCCGAAGGCGGGGGTGAGCGTGCGCGTCAGCGATCGGCTCGTCGCGTACGCCAGCGCGGGCATCAACGGGCGGGAGCCGACGCGCGCCGACATGTTTGCCGGTGCCGACGACGTGGACAGCGTCACCGCGCGCTCGGTGCTGCCGTTGACCCGCGTGCATCCGGAATCGGTGCGCGACGTCGAGACCGGTGTCACCTGGCAGGGAGGCAGGCTGCAGGCGCAGGCCAACCTCTTCCTGATGCAGTTCCGCGACGAGATCGCGCCGATCGGCGAGATCAACGAGATCGGCTACGTCCTGCGCAAGAACGTCGCGCGGAGCGTGCGCCGCGGCATGGAAGGCGATCTGACCTGGCGGGCGATGCCGCGCCTCACCGTCCTGGCGACCGCGTCCCTCACAGACGCGCGCATCCAGGACTATCGCGACGAGGCGACGGGCGAGCTGTTCCACGACGTCACCGCGCTGCTCACGCCGAAATTCACCAGTGGCCACGGCATTCGCAGCGACCTCGCCTCGTGGCTCTCGCTCGACGTTGATGGGCGCTATTCATCCCGCATGATGCTCACCAACACGAACGACGCGCGGTTCGTGGTGCCGGCGAGCTGGTACGCCGACGCCGGCATCACGCTCCGCCTCGCGCGGCATTCGGTGCTCGTGCAGCTCCGCAACGTGTTGGACCGGCGCGTCTACACCGGCGGCTATCCCGGACCCGCCATGGACGGCGCCGACCGGTCGGCGATGGAGCCGTACTACTACACGCTCGCGCCGAGAAATCTGACGGTCAACGCCCGGCTCGTGTTCTAACCTGAGTCCGCTCGAGCTCTTCGCCGCGGCGATTGGCGCCATCAGTGTCTGGCTCAGCATCCGGCAGGTCATCTGGAGCTGGCCGACCGCCATCGTGAACGTCGTGCTGTACGCGATCGTCTTCTACGAGGCGAAGCTCTACGCCGACATGGGGCTGCAGGTGGTCTACGCGGCGCTGTCGGTCTACGGCTGGTACGAGTGGCTCCATGGCGGGGAGAACCGTACGGAGCTTCACGTCACGCGCACGGGCCCGCGGCTCGGTGCCCTGCTCGCGCTCATCGCTGTGGCCGGATCGGTGCTGCTCGGCACCCTGCTGCACCGGGCGACCGACGCGTCGCTCCCGTTCATGGACTCGGCTCTCTCGAGCACCAGCCTCGTCGGGCAGTGGATGATGACGAGGAAGAAGCTGGAGAACTGGCTCGTCTGGAGCGTTGTGGATGTGCTGTACGTCGGGATGTTCATCTACAAGGGGTTGTACCTCACCTCTGCCCTCTACGCAGTGTTTCTCGCGCTCGCGGTGCGTGGCTACGGCGAGTGGCGCCGCTCGATGACCGTCGCGTCGGCCGCCGCCCGAGCGGCGGCCTGACGCGGCGTGCTGCACCCTCTCGTTCTTGTCTGCGTCACCGGCCCGGAGTCGACAGGCAAGACGACGCTCGCGCGGCGTCTCGCCGAGTGGCTGGACACCGAATGGGTGCCGGAGGCGTCGCGCCGGTACGCCGTACGAAAGGGAAGTGAGCTGCTCGCCTCGGATGTGTCGCCCATCGCGCGCGAGCACATCGAGCTCGCCGACGGTGCGGTCGAGCGGGTGCGCGCGCGCGGGGCGACGGTGCTCGTGCTCGATACGGACCTGATCAGCACCGTCGTCTACGCGCGCCACTATTACGGCGCGGTGCCCGCCTGGATCGTGCGCGCTCAGCGTGAACGGCGTGCTGACCTCTATCTGCTCTGCGACGTCGACGTCCCCTGGGTGCCGGATGGCGCGCGTGACCGGCCGGAAAACCGCGCGGCGATGTTCGACCTGTTCCGACGCGCGCTGGCCGCACAGGATGCCAGGAGGGCGATCATCCGCGGCGATTGGGCGACTCGCTGGGAGCGCGCTCGCGATGCCGTCGCCTTGCTCGGCGTCGGCCGGACGCCGAGCGAGGCGTGAGGCGTCACCCCACCCGAGGCCACCGGCCGATCGTGAATGGAGCGCTGGCGCTCACCGTCGCCCACTCGATGCGGAGCGCCTGTCCGCCCGGCATCCGGTGGCGGTCTCACGCGGCATCGGCACAGCTCGGGCGAACGCCAGAACGCGCGCGGGCTGGTACATCCTGTGCGCCGTCTCCAGGTTTAGAGGTCAAAGCCGACCCGGCATCTCGGACCGAAACTGCTGGCAAATCACTTTGTTCTACCATCGAGCCAAGAGCCCTTGTCCACGGCCCTTTCCGCCGGTACTGAGCCGGCGGTCAACGCTTCCCGGCCCGTCTGGAGCGGTTCCACTTTCAGCTCGACGATGTCTGGCGGGAAGAGAAGGTCGAGGGTCCAATCGAAGGCCACACGGAAGCGTCGTTCCCAAAGTGGGAGCATAAACAAGTAGTAGGTCCGCCAGGCAAACCAGGCAAGAAACCCTGTCAGCGTGACGCCGAAGACTCGGCCCACTCCCCGGTGGCGCCCCAGAGTCGCGAGCATCCCGACGCCGCGATAATGGTGGGGCTCCAGCTTTCGTTCCGTGAGTGCCGCCACGAGGTTGCGAGCCACATGCCGGCCCTGACGCACCGCATGCTGCGCCGTGGGCGGCTGATAGCCTCCGCTCGGATCCGGAATCAGGGCACAGTCCCCGACGGCCCACAGCGTCTCGTACCCCCGCACTTGAAGATACTCGTTCACGGGGAGCCGGTGGTCGGTGCGCTCCGGGTGCGACAATTCGACTGCGCGGATGAGAGGCGATGGCCGGACACCGGCCGTCCAGATGAGCGTACCGGCGTTCAGCTCTCGCCCGTCGTGAACGCGGACGCGGCCGAACTGGTACCCCGTGACGCGCGCCCCAAGCCAGACCTCGATGCCCCGGGACTCGAGGTCCCGCTGCGCGTAAGTGCTGACCTCAGAGGGCAGCTCCTGCGCGAGCCGATCGCTCATCTCGATCAGGACCATGCGGATCTCCCCGGGGTCGAGCGCTGGATAGTCCTCGAGCGCCTTGAGAACGAAGTCGTGGAGTTCGCCCACGATCTCGGTCCCGTTCAACCCCCCGCCCACCGCGACGAAAGTCAGGAGCGCCCGGCGCTCCTCTTTTGAGAGAAGCGCGGCCCGCTCCAGCAGGTCGATAATGCGATTCCGAATGCGAATGGCGTCCCCCAGGGTCTTCAGGGTCAACGCGTTTTCCGCGAGCCCCGGGATCCCGAAGAACTCCGTGACGCTGCCAGAGGCGAGCACACAATGTTGGTAGGAGAGCAGCCGAGAATGGTCGTTCTGGTCGACGAAGCCTACAGTTCGCCGCACCGGATCCACTGTCTGGACCGTGCCCTCGATGAACCGAACCCGGCTCAGCATGCGGCGGATCGGGCTCACGGCGTGTCGAGACTCCACGAGGGAGGCCGCGACCTCCGCGAGCAGAGGGGTAAAGAGAAAGAAATTGCTGCGGCTGATGAGGGTGACCTCGATCTTGAGGCCCCGTCTGAGTCGGAGATCCAGGGCCATGGCGGCATTCATCCCGCCGAAGCCGCCGCCGATGATGACGATGTCGGCGCGCGCAAAAGGGTCCATGACGTCCTCTATGATCTATGCCTCCATCAGCCGGTGTTTTGGTAGAAGGGTTTCTTCCCGGCCTCGTGGTCCGTCATGTCGACGATGTCCACGATCTCCGGTGCAACCCTGCGCACCTTAACCTCGAACCCGCGTCGCAGCGTGAGTTGCGAGGCCGCGCATCCCTGGCACCCGCCACTCATGGTGACAAAGAGGTTGCCGTCCTTCACGTCGACAATGGAAATTTTCCCGCCGTGGGCCGCGATGGCACGGTTGACTTGCAGGTCCAGGAGTTCCTGAATAACCGTGCGAACCTCGGCGTCGGTGCGCCCCGACGCACCTGCGGTGCGAGGGGCCGCGAGGATGGCCGGTACGTCTGTGAGGAGCTGCGCTCGGATGACCGTTCCGATTGCCGATTTCAGTGCGGACCACGAGGCGACTGAGTCCTTCCCGACCGTCACGACGTTCTCGGTAATGAGCACGTTGGCGA
This sequence comes from Gemmatimonadaceae bacterium, assembly GCA_030647905.1. Lineage (NCBI taxonomy): Bacteria > Pseudomonadati > Gemmatimonadota > Gemmatimonadia > Gemmatimonadales > Gemmatimonadaceae > Gemmatimonadaceae bacterium. The sequence continues at coordinate 107,033 of JAUSJA010000008.1, forward strand.
CGCCGGGAAGCGCGAACAACTGTTCGGCGAGGGGTGAACTAGCGGCCAATTCCTTGGCGTGGAAGAAGAAGGGACCGCCCGGTTGTACCATCTGGCTTACAGTGAACTTGCACGTGTCGGGATCGGCGACGGAAGATATGGCGCGGATCGTGATCGTCGGGTCGAGAGGCAGGACATCAAACATCTTCCACCACCTTGGCTGCGAAGCGCTCAGCCAGGGCCCGCAGGTGCTTCAGCGAGTAGATCCCGGTACTGTGGCCGTCGTTCCAGCGGAATATGATGGCGTAATTGCCTGCGCTGGTGATCGCATGCGGGGCCACGTCCGGCATTACGCTCTTTGGATTGAGGAGCGGCCGTCCGCTCATTTCCTCGACGCAGAGGGCGCACGGGCATGCCAGTCGAAGGTCGCGGACGTCGAAGTCGTCACTGCGCCCGTCCTCCCAGAGCACAGACAACGTGCGCGGATCTCGCCGACGGAAACCGACGGGGGTGGTTGCAGATCCCATCGGCCGGACCGAGCGGTCCATCCAGGCCGGCTCACCCTCGTTCGTTTCCCAGTTCCAGACGAATGCTCCAAGCGCCGTCGTTGGAAGCGCCTCGAGTCGACTGGCAAGCTCCGTCGCGATCGCGACATAAGCCTTGGCTGCGACCGAGCTCGCCTTGTTGGCCACGATCGGATGCCCCTCGTCCCCACCCGTGACGATGTCGGCATCGAGCGGAATGGCACCCAGAAATGGGACGCCGAGCTCGCTACTCATCCGCTCGCCGCCGCCACGCCGGAAGATGTCCGTGTCCTGTCCACAGTGCGGGCAGGTGAAGGTGCTCATGTTCTCGATGATGCCGAGGATGGCGACATTCAGGGTCTCGAACGCACGCAGCCCGCGGCGGGCGATCTTGAGGCTCACATCCTGCGGCGTCGTCACGACGATCGCGCCGGACAGCGGAACGCTCTGGGCCAAAGTCAGTTGCGTGTCACCAGTCCCGGGCGGGAAGTCGAAAATCAAATAGTCCAGCTGTCCCCACTGCACGGAGCCGATGAACATTTTCAGGTACTTGCCCACCATCGGTCCGCGCAAGATGGCCGGGCTGTCGTCCCCGGTGAGCATGCCCATCGATATCACCTTCAGGCCGTATCGTTGCGCGGGGACGATCTTCTGGTCCGCGGTCGTCTCGGGCTGCTCGCCGGTGGGAAGTCCCAGCATGACGGGGATGCTCGGGCCCAGGATGTCCGCGTCAAGCAGCCCGACGCGATAGCCGGCTTGTTGGAGCGCGAGGGCGAGATTGACGCTGACAGTGGACTTGCCTACGCCGCCCTTGCCGCTGGCCACCGCGATGATGTGCTTGATGCCCGGCAACTTTTCACGACCGGCGGAAGGCTGGGACGACGCGCTCGGCGCGGTGTCATGGTTCGGACCGGTGGACTGCATGGCTCAGCTCCAATTAACAGGGCGATTGCTCTGTTCAGAAAATAGTCAGCTTACTTACTCTTTGTAAACTATATACTTTGTAAACTTGCTAAAATGGAGACCCACATGCAGGTTGCCAGCATGAACCCTGAAACTCCCGGTTCCGGTCGGGACCGTGTCCTCTTCCAGCTTAAGACGCACGGGCCCCAGACCGCAGCGCGGGTGGGGAAACGGCTGGACGTTACGGCCATGGCTGTCCGCCAGCACCTCTCCGTCCTTCAAGGAGAGGGGTTGGTCGACTTCACGGATGAGCGGCGGAAGGTCGGTCGGCCCGCACGCGTATGGCAAGTCACGGCCAACGCCAACGATCGATTCCCGGACTCCCACGCGGAGCTCGCGGTCGACATGCTCGAGGCGATTCAGAGCACCTTCGGGGAAGAAGGCCTGGAACGCCTGACCGCCGAGAGGACGCGGAAGCAGGTGGAAAGCTATCGCGCGCGGATGCCCAGCCGGGACCGGCCGCTCGAGGAACGCGTGGCCGCCCTTGCGAGGATCCGACGCGAGGAAGGCTACATGGCCGAGTGCAGGCGCGTCCGGAATGGAGCGATCGAGCTCGTAGAAAACCACTGCGCGATCTCCAAGGCAGCGCAGTTCTGCCCGAAGCTCTGCGGCGGCGAGCTGACGCTCTTCCGTGAGGTCCTCGGTGACCGCGTCACCGTCGAGCGGATCGAGCACATGCTGAGTGGCGACCGCCGGTGCGCCTACCGAATAATCGTGGAGTCGGGCGAGGGCCGGAGGGAAGCAGAAGTTCATGAGCGAAGCGTTCAAGCCGAGAGTCGACGATGCGCGTCTGACCGAGTTCACGCGAGGGTCTCTTCTGTTCACCCAAGGTCTACGTCGCAGGACGCTCCGTGAGAGCGGGGATATTCCGCAAGAGGGCGAGCGCGGTTAGCCATCGATGGGGCGAACTGATCAGGTCGCAGGACTGGGCGGGTCGTGGGCCCCCAGCGGGGCAGAGCGTGCCTGCGTACACGGTTGTTGTCCACGGCGACGACATCCAAGTTGACATCTTAGAGGGAGCTACCTAGTGCGAACCCGCCGGATCGAACCGGGAGCGGATTAGGCTGGCGCCATGGAGCAATAATGACGTATATCATTGCCGAGTCCTGTATCGGCGTGAAGGATAGAGCGTGCGTGGATGTGTGTCCGGTGGACTGTATCTACGAAGGGCCGGACCAGCTCTACATTCACCCGGATGAGTGCATCGACTGCGGCGCGTGCGAGCCTGAGTGCCCGGTAACCGCGATCTTCCCTGAAGAAGATGTACCCGAGAAGTGGGCGAGCTACACACAAAAGAACTATGCCTACTTTGAAGGCGGTGAAGCCCGGGAAGTGGGGCGGGGCGGCGGAGGGTAAGCCCACGATTAACTAGCCCTGAAACGCTCCGCCTTTCCGGAGGTTTTCATCTGAGGCAACGAATCAACCCTCCCGCAGGTATTGATATCAGGCAACAGGCATCCGGTACAGAGGCTGTGTCTCCCAGGGAGTGTTTGTCCCAGCGCTATGAGTGGCTACGTTGAGGATGAGCGGAATGTCCCGGGGGGCGATTCGTCACGGGCGAAGGTGTGATCGCAGCGCTATCGACTAAGGAGACTCGCCGTGTCATTCAACGTCGCCCAGAAACTCATCGCCTCCCACTTGGTTGTGGGGCAGATGGTACCGGGGACAGAAATCGGCTTGCGCATTGACCAGACCCTGACCCAGGACGCGACCGGAACTCTTGTCATGCTCGAGCTGGAGGCGCTGGGACTCGATCGCGCACGCACGGAACTATCCGTGCAGTACGTCGACCACAACCTCTTGCAGGCCGACAGCAAGAACGCGGAGGACCATGACTTTCTCCGCTCAGCGTCCCGTCGGTTCGGTCTGTGGTTCTCGAAGGCCGGCAATGGGGTGTCGCATCCGACGCACATGCAGCGGTTTGGTATTCCGGGCAAGACCATGGTTGGCTCGGACAGCCACACCCCGGCCGCGGGCTCGCTCGGGATGCTGGCCATCGGCGTGGGGGGCACAGAGGTGGCCCTGGCAATCGCCGGCGAACCGCTCTACATCAGGATGCCCGAAATTTGGGGCGTGCGGCTCACTGGGCAGTTGCCGCCCTGGACGAGCGCCAAGGATGTCATTCTCGAAATGCTGCGCCGCCACGGCGTCCACGGTGGCATGAATCGGATCATCGAGTACTACGGTCCTGGCCTCGCGACTCTCACCGCGATGGATCGGCATGTGATCGCCAATATGGGCGCGGAACTGGGAGCGACCACCACGGTTTTCCCGGCTGACGATCAGGTGCGAGCTTTCCTGCGCTCAGAACAGCGCGAAGGCGACTTCATCGAACTGCTCGCGGATGCGGATGCAGCGTACGATGTGACCGAGGAGATCGACCTCTCCACGATCGAGCCGCTCATCGCGCTCCCCAGTTCGCCAGGCAACGTCGTGCCGGTGCGAGAGGTCGCCGGCCGGCCGGTCGAGCAGGTCGTGATCGGGTCATCCGCGAATCCCGGGCTGCGCGACTTCGCGATTGTCGCCGCAATCACCAAGGGACGGCAGTCCCACCCCGGCCTGTCCTTCGACGTCAATCCAAGCACGCGTCAGATACTGCAGGACCTGACTAAAATGGGCGCCACTTTCGATTTGATCGGCGCGGGCGCCCGGCTGCATCAATCTGGATGCATGGGCTGCATCGGCATGGGTCAGGCTCCGGCGAACGGACGCAACAGCCTGCGCACAATGCCGCGCAACTTTCCGGGTCGCTCGGGTACCAGGGAAGACTCGGTCTACCTGTGCTCGCCCGAGACGGCGGCGGCGGCCGCACTCACCGGAATGATCACCGACCCGCGAGACTTGCCGAAACTCCTTGGCCTGGAGTACCCGGAGCTCGAACTGCCCGCAGTGTCGAGCGTGAACCTGACGATGCTCGAGGAGCCGCTGCCGCTGGAGGAGGCCTCCGAAGTGCAACTGGTTAAGGGCGAAAACATCTCCTCGGTGCCGGTCTTCGGGCCGCTCGCCGATCGCATCGAGGCACCGGTTGCCCTGGTCGTGGGCGACGACATTTCGACAGACGAGATCCTGCCGGCCGGTGCGCGCGTTTTGCCCTATCGCAGCAACATCCCGAAGCTCGCCGAATTCACCTTCGAGCAGATCGACGAAACCTACCCTGCTCGCGCCGCGGAAACCCGCGACACGTCGGGTCACATTGTGGTCGCCGGTGCCAACTATGGGCAGGGATCCTCGCGAGAGCACGCCGCGATCACCCCACGCTTCCTCGGATTGCGCGCGGTGCTGGCCGTGTCGTTCGCGCGAATTCACTGGCAGAACCTGGCCAATTTCGGGGTGCTCGCGCTCGAGTTCGCGGATGCGGCCGATCACGATCGCATTCAGCAGGGCGACGTGCTTGTGCTGGCCGGCATCCGCGAGGCGCTCGTGGCCGGGACGGAGATCGCCGTGCGCAACGTGACCCGCGATGAGGTCTACGCCGTGCGGAACGGTCTCTCGACGCGGCAGGTCGACATGCTCCTTGTGGGTGGTCTCATTCCGTGGCTGCGCGAGCGGAGAGCGCGTGACGCCGGCGATCGTAAGGAAGTCAGGTAGGGCCCACGCGGATTTATTGTGCAGGAAGATTCGATCCTGTGACGGTTCAGTCGTCGGATTTGTGGGTATGTGGCTGTGCCATAGACTGCAACCGTGATCTGCCAAACACCATCATATGGATTGAACCGGCGTTCCGCGCCGCTGCTCTTTACCCCAATTCGACGAGGCACTTTGGGAAGCGTAGTTTCACTTCTCGGAGGTCGCTGCTACGTTCTCAGATTGTCCGAATCCGTGGCCTTACTTTCAAGCTGGAAAGTGTGTGTACGTTTATAGCGTACCGTGGGTTCGAATCCCACCCTGTCCGTAGTAAAGCAAAGAGGCGCAGGACGAGAGGCAATCAGACAACCCATGAGCCAAGAGCAACAAAAAAACCTTCTTGAAAATAGGAGCTGGTCACGATATGAAGATGTTCATTCATGTATTGGTATTGTCAGCGTTAGCCGGCACCGGTGTGTCTGGGTGCCAGCCAGCCGGAAAGGACGCGGGCAATGATACCACAGAAAGCCAGATCAAGGCGCCGGCGGAGAGCGTGACTAAGTCCGTGGAACCAATTACCGAACCGGCAACTGCTGCAGAGCCTCAAGCAAAGCCAGGGCCGCAAGCGCCAATCAAGAAAGTGGATCAGCCGAAGAAAGAGGGTGGCCAAACCGTTCAGAGTAGTGCGGCAGCGGCGGCGGCAGCACGAGCAGATTCAATCAAACGGGCGCAGGCAATGGCCGAGGCGATAAGAGTTGCCAGGCTGGACTCGTTGAAGCGAGCGGAGGCGGCAAGGGCTGCCAGGACTGAACCGATCACTCTGCCGGTCGCGACTGGCCAGGTAGCGCAAGGCAAGACTCTGTATGAGGCAGACTGCCGGAAATGCCACGGGGTACGGGGCGTTCCTCCCAAGTCAATGGCGGCGAAGTTCCCGAAGATCGCGGCGTTCGATGCAGCGTTCTTCGCCAAGCGCTCCGTCGATTCGGTGGTGACAGTGCTGACGAACGGAAAATCCGAAGGAATGAAGTCGTTCAAGGACAAGCTGTCGCACGACCAGATGGTCGCGGTGGCCGCCTACATCAGGTCGTTCGGCCAATAGGAATAGCAGCGGAGCCGGCGGGGTTTGTCGTCAGTTGGCAGCCGGCGTGGAATCATCGAGCGCCGCCGAAAATTGTTCAGCGGACTGCCAGCGATGCTCCGGCACGAGCGCCATCGCTTTCGCGATCGCCCGCTCGACCGACTCCGGTACGTCCGCGCGCATTGCCCGCAGCGGCTGCGGTGGCGTCGTGAAGCGACTCGCCATCAGCAGATACGGAGTCGCCCCGCGGAATGGAGGCGCACCCGACAACATCTCGTAGAGCACGCAGCCGAGCGAGTAGATGTCGCTCCGCCGGTCGAGGGCGCGGTCGGCCCGCACCTGTTCCGGACTCATGTACGCCGGCGTGCCGACCGTGATGCCGGTGCGCGTGAGCGTATCATCCGCCGATCCGATGATCGCCCGCGCGACGCCGAAGTCGAGGATGTAGACTTCTCGACCGCTCAGCAGAATGTTCTCCGGCTTGATGTCGCGGTGGATGATTCCGCGCGCGTGTCCGTAGCTCAGCGGTATCGTGACCTCGCGGGCGATGCGCAGTGATTCGCCCACTTCCAGGGGCGGCTCGCGGTCGAGCCGCTGCCGCAGCGATTCTCCCTCCACGTATGTCATTGCGTAGAAAGGAAGCCCTTTTGAGACACCTGTCTCGAGGACCCGCGGAATGCGAGGATGCTCGAGCGCGGCGGCGAATCTGATCTCCCTGAAAAATCTCTCGCGTGTGATGACGTTTCCCAGCTTGGGCCGGAGAAGCTTGACGGCTGCGTGTTGCCCGGTTCGCAGATCGGTGCAGAGATACACGGTCGCCATGCCGCCCTGGCCCAGCTCGCGGTCTATGCGGTAGTACTCGCCCAGCATGTCTCGTTGCGGGACGGCTGCGTCCGAGGTCGCGCTCTGCTCTGCTGGATGTCGTGGGTTCATTGATTCAGCGAAAGCGTAGGCTGGCGCGGCAGAGGTCCGCTATGGTCCCATATTACCGAACCCGCGGCCGGCCACGCAACCGCGTACCGGTTTCGGCGCGAAGGAGGGCAACGCACGCACCAGCGGCGTAGATTCCGCGCATGGCAAGACTACCAGCGGACCGGATCCAGCCGGTGCGACATCAAGCCTCTGTGAGCGAATCCGGCTCACGGGTGATCAGGGCCGCGCAGATCGGCATGCTCGTCAACGCGGTGCTGGCGCTGGTGAAACTCGTCGCGGGCCTCGTCGGAAATACCTACGCGCTCGTCGCCGACGCGGTCGAGTCCACTGGCGACATCTTCGCATCGCTGGTGGTTTGGGGCGGGCTTAGCGTCGCGACCCGTGATCCCGACGAAGACTATCCGTTCGGATATGGAAAGGCGGAGTCGGTCGCCGCAGCGTTCGTTGCGATCATGCTGCTTGCGGCCGCGGTGGGAATCGCGTTCGTGGCGGTTCGCGAGATCCGGACTCCGCACAAGACCCCCGCACCGTGGACGCTCCTCGTTCTCGTCGCCGTGCTCCTCGTGAAGTACGTGCTGTTCAGGCGAGTGGCGGCTACGGGGGAAGAGGCGGGAAGTACTGCCGGCAAGGCCGACGCATGGCATCATCTCAGCGACGCGATCACCTCGGCGGCGGCTTTCGTCGGAATCTCGATCGCATTGTGGGGCGGCGCGGGCTGGGAGCAGGCCGATGACTGGGCGGCTCTGTTCGCGTCAGCGATCATCTTCTACAACGGCCTCCGTCTCGCCAGGCCGGCGGTGTACGATCTGATGGACCGCACACCGGGCGGCGAGATAATTGAGCCGGTGCGAAATGCCGCGGCCGCCGTGAGTGGCGTTCTCGCCGTGGAGAAGCTCTCCGCGCGAAAGGCAGGGCTGGTCTATTACGTGGACATCCATGTCCAGGCCAACCCGCAAATGTCGCTGCACGATGCGCACGGGCTGAGCGGGGCGGTGAAGAGCGCCATCCGTGCAAGCGTGCCGCGGGTGTTCGGCGTGCTCGTGCACATGGAGCCGTTCGATGGATCCGGCTAAACCGTCTTGAGCGCCTGACTCACCTGTGTCAACGACTGGCGCGCATCGCCGAAGAGCATGCGCGTTTTCTCGTGATAGAAGAGAGCGTTCTCGATGCCGGCGAAGCCGTGCCCCATGCTGCGCTTGAGAACGATGATGTTGCGCGCCTTGTCCACGTCGAGAATCGGCATGCCGTAGATGGGGCTGGACGGATCGTCGCGTGCGGCGGGATTTACGACGTCGTTGGCGCCGACGACGAGCACGACGTCGGTCTGCGCGAACTCGCCGTTCACCTGGTCCATCTCCAGCAACTGATCGTAGGGTACGTTCGCTTCGGCCAGCAGGACATTCATGTGGCCGGGCATGCGGCCCGCGACCGGATGGATTGCGTACTTCACGTCCACACCGCGCTTCTCGAGATCGGTTGCGAGCTCGCGAACGGTGTGCTGTGCTTCCGCGACAGCCAATCCGTAGCCGGGCACGATGACGACGGTTCGCGCATAGGCAAGGGCGATAGCCGTATCCTCGGCAGTGGTGGAACGGACCTGTCGCTGCGCCGTGTCGGCTGCCGCCGCTCCGGCCGCCGGCGCCGCTCCAAATGCTCCAAAGAGAACGTTCGCCACGGAACGATTCATCGCTCTGCTCATGAGAAGCGTGAGGAGCGTGCCCGACGCGCCGACGAGAACTCCCGCGACGACGAGCATCTGGTTGTGCAGAACGAATCCGGTGAGAGCCGCCGCGAGGCCCGTCAGCGAATTGAGAATCGAAATGACGACCGGCATGTCTCCGCCGCCGATGGGCAGCACGAAGAGCGCTCCGAGAAGAAGCGCCAGGGCGAACAGTCCCCACAAGCCGGTGGCGCCGGACGTGCCAAGCACGATGGACACGCCGAGCGCGATCATCGCCAGCACCAGAAGACCGTTGAGCAGTCGCTGCAGCGGAAACTGCAGCGGCTTCCCCGACAGGAGCTCCTGCAGCTTCCCGAAGGCGATGAGACTTCCCGTGAACGATACGGCGCCGATGATCGTGCCAAGCACGATGGACGACGTCTCGCCCGAGCCTATCGGCTCGGCATTTCCCGCCAGCCGGATGTACTCCGCGACCGAGACCAGCGCCGCCGTGGCGCCGCCCATTCCATTGAACAGCGCGACCATCTGCGGCATCGCGGTCATCTGAACGGTGCGGGCGAACCACGTGCCAATCGCGGCGCCGAGGAGGATGCCGGCACCGATGATCCAGAACGAAAGGATCTGCCGGTCGAGAAGCGTCACCGCAAGAGCGACCACCATTCCGAACGCGGCCAGCTGGTTTCCGGAGCGAGCCGTTGCCGGAGAGCTGAGCCGCTTCAGCCCGAAGATGAAGAACACGGCCGAGACGATGTACGCCGCGGCGATGAGCGATTCGCGTACATCAAGCATCGCGGCCGTCTCCGGGGCGTTTGCGGAACATCTCGAGCATCCGGTCGGTGACGACGAAACCGCCGAACACGTTCGCCGCGCCGAACACGACGGCGATGAAGCCGAGGGCCTTGAGCAGCGTCGTGTCCGCCGCACCGGCGACGAGCATTGCGCCGAGCAGCACGATTCCGTGAATCGCGTTGGTAGCCGACATCAGGGGTGTATGCAGCACGGAAGGCACCCGCGAGATCACCTCGAACCCCACGAACATCGCGAGAATGAAGACGTAGACTCCGAGCACGAGTTCCATGCTCATTGTGCTGCCTCCTCGAGACGGCTGGCGATCGCCGCGTTGCGCACCTGTCCGTTCGCGGTCACGCACACCGCTGAGATAATATCGTCGTTCATGTCGAGATTGAGATTTCCGTTGGTGGTCATCAGCGTGACGAGTGCGGCAACATTCTTCGCGTACATCTGGCTGGCGTGATAGGCGAGGTCGCTGGCGATGTGAAGCGGCGCGATGATCGTGACGCCATGTCGTTCGACCGTCTCTCCGGGCTCCGTCAGCTCGCAGTTGCCGCCCTGTTCGCCGGCGAGATCCACGATTACCGAGCCCGGCTTCATCGCCGCGACCGTCTCGGCGGTGACGAGCAGCGGCGCGCGCCTGCCGGGTACGAGCGCGGTCGTAATCACCACATCTGCATTGCGCGCGTGCTCGTGAATGAGCTCCTTCTCGCGCCGGATATGCTCTTCGGCGAGTTCCGTGGCGTATCCGCCCGCATCCTCTGCGTTCTGCGAGCCGAAGTTCAACTCGATAAACTTGGCGCCGAGGCTTTGCACCTGTTCCTTCACCACAGGGCGGGTGTCGAACGCCTCGACGACCGCGCCGATGCGTCGCGCCGTGGCGATCGCCTGAAGCCCGGCGACGCCCGCTCCGATGACGAGAACGCGCGCGGGACGAACCGTACCCGCCGCGGTCATCAGCATCGGAAAGAATTTCTGGAGGGCATTCGCTGCCAGCAGCACCGCCTTGTATCCGGCGACCGTGCTTTGCGACGACAGTGCGTCCATCATCTGGGCGCGCGACGTTCGCGGGACGAGCTCCATGCTGCACGCGGTGACGCCAAGCCGCGCGAGACTCCCGAAGATGGAAGGGTCGCCGGATGGCTGAAGAAGTCCGATGAGAACGGATCCGCTCGACAGAAGATCGAGCTCGTTGCCGGAAGGCCCGATTGCCGGCCTCTGAACCTTGAGCAACATGTCGGCGCCGGAGTATGTGCTTCTGGCGTCCGCTTCGATCGTTGCGCCGGCCGCCGCATAGGCATCGTCCGTGAATCCCGCCCGGGTGCCGGCTCCGGACTGAATCGCCACCGTGTGACCCAGCTTCAACAGTTGTGGAATTACTTCAGGAGCCAGCGCAACTCGCTTTTCGCCGGGGACGATCTCAGTTGGTACCGCTACACGCATTCATTATCTCGCTGTTCGATTCCGCGTTCAGTTCCAGCGGTGAAAAAGATACTTCGCGCAGGCGTTCCATGCGGCGCTGTGACCCGGCGCGTGCCTTAGTGCGGTCCGCAGGCGCTGGTCCCCCCGCCGGTGGAACCCTTCGTCGGCTTTTCGGGTAGCTGAGCCATTCCGTGTACAGATCTTTCTGTTGTGTCCCCGGTTCCGGGGTTATGTTGCGCGTTCGTCCGTGTTTGGCCGGTATGTCGGCGTTGTGACCAGATCCAGGCTGAGTAGTCCATATGTTACACTCCCTTTTCCCGGCAGATACGCGTCGGGCACAATTGATATTCCGGCAAACCCGTCGAAAGGCGGCGACGCAAAGCCACGAGGCTAAAGCGGGATCTCTCTCCCGCCACGCTCGTCGGGCTACCGAAGAGGCCTGGATATGAAAGCTCTCGGTCGTCGCGGACGAAGAAGCGCCGCAATCATCTCACTCGTGGCAGTCGGCGCATCAGCTCCGGTTGCGGCATACGCTCAGGTTTCAGTGAATCCTGACGTCGCCGCCCTGGCAAGGCTCGCTGTCGTGGACAGCACCAGTCTCCGGGCGGTCATCGGCAACCTCGCGGGGCAGAGCGGCAAGCTCCTGGCGCGTTTCGTGGCTCCGCCGCGCTCCCTGCAGATCCCTATTCTCGCCGGGAACCTCAATTACACGGCAAGAATATTACCTGGCATTCAGGAGATCGCCGGCGCCAGCCATATCGGACGATTCTCGCTCATCACCATGAAGTCGTTCCGGGACAAGATCGCGGGATCGGTCGGAACGTATCGGGTCGGCTTCTGGCCGGAGGAAAAAGGCCGGCTGAGGTCGGAGGCCTACGAGAATCCGGAAGGATTCATCGAGGTCACGCAGGAGAATCAGGACACGCGAATCTCCGAGCACTTCCGCCTGCGCGATTTTCTCACACACGATCAGCACGAAGTCTGGCCCAAGTACCTCGTATTGCGCGAGTCGCTGATCGACAAGCTCGAGCTGGTCATCCAGGACCTCGAGGACCACGGGGTCCCCGCCCGCAACGTGGAGGTTCTCTCGGGTTTCCGCACCCCGCAGTACAACATGGCTCTCGGAGACGAGAGCGGCAGGGCGCGCGACAGCCGCCATCAGTTCGGCGACGCGGCGGACATCGTCATTGACAGCAATCACGACGGACGGATGGATGATCTCAACCGCGACGGCCGCGTCAACGTCCGCGATTCCCGCGTGATCCTCGCCGCAGTCGAGAGAGTCGAGAGCCGTTATCCAGACCTCCTGGGTGGAACGGGACTCTATCACTCCAACGGGTCACATGGGCCGTTTGCGCACATTGACGTTCGGGGATCGCGCGCTCGCTGGACCAACGGCGCACGCGTTGCATCGAGCCGCCGATCGGCGCGCCACTCCAGGAAGTCCACAGCGTCGCGGAAGAGCAGCAGGTCGAAGAAGCTCGCGTCGAAATAGGAGCGCGGCCGTGGCAACCATCCGGCTGCCGGACTTGTCGAAAAAAGCAGCGACGCTCCCTTTATTCTCCAGCGGCCTACTCCAATGACCAGAACCCATCGCTCGATCCTCTTCTCCGGCATCGTCATCGCGTCCATCTGGACGGGTGCCGCCACGACTGCCGCAGCTCAGCAAGCCCCGGCAGTGAAGTCGTCGGTGATCGCGAAGCCCGACAGTGGCATCGCAGGGGATTCGGTGACGATAGCCGACGTGCAGAAAGCGGCCGACCAGCTTGCCATCGCCGTGCGGGAAGCAGTGAGAAAGGTGACTGAGGATCCCGCGGTCAGGGTCGCGGCTCTGAAGGTCGCGAAGAACGCCGTGACCGCGGCGCAGGTCGTGATCACCCAGCAGGCCGAAACGCTGCAGGCCGTTCTCGACGCGCTCGCGCGCGAGATCGCGCAGGCGACCGACAGGCAGCAGGGGAAAACGAAGAATCACTAGCGTTCTCTGGCGCGCCGCCTATCTTCGGCGCGCATGGCAGCGCGCATGGCACACGACGTCTTCCGCGACAACGTAACGGTCATCACCGGTGCCTCGGCAGGCATCGGGCTCGAGGTCGCGCGACAGCTGGCTGGACGTGGCGCCGCGCTCGTTCTTGCCGCCCGGAATCCGGCGCTGCTCGACGCTGCCGCCGAAAGCTGTCGCGCACTCGGCGCGCGGGCGATTGCCGTTCCCACCGACGTCGCCGACAAAGACCAGTGCCGTCACCTCATCGCTGCTGCTGTCACGCAATTCGGTCGGTTGGACACGCTGATTAACAACGCCGGCATCAGCATGCATGCCCGCTTCGATGAGCTGAGCGACATCGAAGCTGTCGAGCGCATCACGAGCATCAACTACTTCGGAAGCGTCTACTGCACCTGGTACGCGCTTCCGCATCTTAAGAAGTCGAAGGGTCGCCTCGTAGCGATCTCGAGTCTCACCGGCAGGAACGGAGTCCCGACGCGGACGCTGTACGCCGGTACGAAGCACGCCATGGCGGGATTCTTCGACTCGCTGCGAATCGAGCTCAAGCGTGACGGAGTCAGCGTCTCGGTCATCTACCCAGGATTCGTCGCCACCGACATCGCCAAGCGGGCGCTCGGTCCCGATGGCAAGTTGCTGGGCACGCGTCCGGTGGCAAAGCACGCAGTCATGAGTGTCGAGGAATGCGCGCGACAGATCATCGACGCGGCCGCAGCACGGCGCCGCGAGATCGTCATGACGCGGATGGCGCGCATCGGGCTCCTGCTGAAGGCGATAGCGCCCGGAAGAGTCGATCGAATGGCCGAGCGCGCGATCAAGCGCGGTCGTTAGCAAGGCTCCCTGATGCGGACCGGTATCGCCGTCGCATTGCTCGCTGCGCTGCTGTTCGTGGGATTCCGGTCCACCGGGTCGGTGCCCCCGCTCGGTCGGCTGCTGGATCCGGCGAACGGAGCGTGGGCTGGCGCGGCGGCAACGACCTTCCCCGCGAGACAGAGCGCATCCGTACCCGGACTCGCCGGACCGGTGCAGGTGTTATTCGATGATCGTGGCGTACCCCACATTTTCGCCGCGAGCGAGGTTGACGCGTACCGCGCTCTCGGATACGTGGTTGCGCGCGATCGCCTTTTCCAGATGGAGGCGCAGACGCGTGCCACCGCCGGCAGGCTTACCGAGTGGGCTGGCCCGAAGGCGCTCGAGATTGACAGGGAGAGCCGCGCCCTTGGACTGGCGTGGGGAGCCGAGAAGAAATTCGCGAGTTATGACCGCTCGTCGCCCGGCTACCAGGCGCTCGAGGCTTATGCGGCCGGCGTGAACACGTGGATCGCGCAGATGCGGTCGCGCGATCTGCCGATTGAGTACCGGCTTCTCAATGCCCGGCCGATCAAGTGGGAGCCAATCCATTCGATGTACTTTCTGGCCCGCATGTCGCTCACGCTGGCGATGAATGACGCGACGATGCGCAGGCTCCGCGCCCAGGCGCTCGTCGGGAAGACAGCCGCGGACGCGCTGTTTCCAGTGAACAGCGCTATCCAGGAGCCCGTTCAACCGAACGGGACGCGCGCACCGCGATTCGATTTCGCTGTGCTCCCGTCGCCTGGCGCTCCAGATCGAGCGGCGGCGTCTGCGGTGCAGGTGCGCGAGCAACTTCTCGTGGCACTCGGATTGGGAAAGCACACCGAAACTCAGGACGCGATTGGCAGCAACAACTGGGCGGTATCGCCTTCGCGCGCGTCCGCGGGGAATGCTTTGCTGGCAGGAGATCCACATCTCGATCTCACGCTGCCGTCGGTCTGGTATGAGATGCACATCGTGGTGCCCGGCAAGCTCGACGTTGCGGGCGTCGGATTTCCGGGAGTTCCCGGAGTCGTGATCGGATTCAACAGGAACGTTGCCTGGACCTTCACCAATACGGGATCCGATGTAAACGACTTCTACATGGAAACGGTGGACGACACAACGCATCCGTCGCGCTACGAGGTGGACGGGCAATGGCGGCCGCTGGAGAAGAGAATCGAGCGATACCTCGACGCGAAAGGCGCTGCTCTCGCCACCGACACGCTCTACTTCACGCACCGCGGGCCGATGCGAAAGCAGATGGGGGAGTGGCTGTCAATGCGATGGACTGCATACGAGCCGTCGCATGAGCTCGACAACTTCCTTTCGCTCGGTTACGCCGGCACGGTGAGCGAATGGCTCTATTTCATGCGCGACTACGTGGTGCCCACGCAGAACGGCATGGTGGCGGATCGCGCCGGCAACATCGCGGTCCGGTCGTCGGGGACTTATCCCATTCGGCCTGGCGACGGGCGCGGCGACGTTATGCGCGACGGCTCGAAATCAGCAAGTGACTGGACCGGCTCGCTGCCGCTCGACAAGTATCCGTTCGCCATGAATCCGCCGCAGGGCTTTCTCGCTTCCGCGAACCAGCAGCCTGTGGATCCGCGACACAATCTCAGCTACATGGGATCGGATTGGTATTCGCCATGGCGGGCGATGCAGATCAATGCTCTGCTGCGCGCAGACAGCGCTGTCACACCCGATGACATGCGCCGGTTCCAGACCAATCCTGGCAGCGCGCGCGCCGACGCTTTCGTTCCGCGCTTTCTCGCTGCCGCCGCGCGCGAAGACTCGGCCGGCAGAGCCGATGCCGATCTTCGCGAGGCCGCGCGGCTGCTCGGCGAGTGGAACCGGCTCTACGTCCGCGAGAGCCGCCGCGCCATTCTCTTCGAGGGGGCGATGCGGCAGCTTGCCGCACGCACGTGGGACGAGCTGACAGAGCCCGACATGAAGGAGAGGGGCAGCACTGGTGACAGCTTCGGCTTTCCGGAAGCGCAGATGCTGCTCGAGCTGATGCAGGACCCGGCCAATGCGTGGTGGGATGACCGGCGCACGCCGGCGCGGGAAGGTCGCGATGCGATTCTTGCGGCCAGCCTCCAAGCTGCGTACACAAAGATCAGGGATGAAAAGGGAGCGCCCGACTCGGATGGATGGCTCTGGTCGAACACGAGGCAGGCGAACATTCATCATCTGCTTCGTATTCCCGCATTTTCGGCGCTGAAAATTCCGGTGCAGGGTGGTCCAGGCACGTTGAGCCCCTCGGGAGGCGCGGGCACACAGGGCGCAAGCTGGAGAATGGTCGTCGAGCTCGGTCCCGAAGTCCGCGCGTGGGCCGTCTATCCAGGCGGGCAGTCCGGATCTCCCGCCAGCCCTCGCTACACCGATCGCCTGTCGCGGTGGGCACTCGGCCAGCTCGATCCGGTTCTCTTCCCGAGGACTCCGGCGGAGCTTGACCGGAAGCGCGTAATCTCGACGCTCACTCTCACGCCGAGGTGACATGCGCAATCTGGTGAAGGCTCTTCTGCTGGCCGAGGCGTTCGCCGTTACGACGTTCGGACTGGGGTGGTGGTCGGTTCCGATCGTCGCCGCTCTCTGGGCAGCGTTTTCCACCGATCCAGGCCGCGCGCGAATGGCCGCGCTCTGCGCCGCAGGTGGATGGGCGACGCTGCTTCTTCTGGACGCCGTACGGGGGCCGGTCGGACTCATGGCGTCGCAGCTCGGAGTAGTGATGCATGTACCGGCCGGGGTGCTTTACGTGCTGACTCTCGTGTTTCCCGCGCTGCTGGCCTGGAGCGCGGCGACCCTGGCTCCGCGATTTCGCGGGCGCGCCGTGTGAACGATCGCTGACGGAGCTGCGCTACCGCGGAGGGTTGCCCGGCGTGAGCATCGTTCGCTCGGGCGTGCGCTCGGTGAGCATCTTCGTGGTGAATCTCTGTCCCTCCGAGATGCGCTCGACCTCGATCGCGATGGCATCCACCGACTGCGAGATCTGCTGCAGCTGATCCCGCACCTCAGGCGGCAGTGGCGCCGCCACCGGCGTGCCGCGCTCTATCCGCCGGGCGAAGGCGCGCATCAACGGCCAGCCAATGACGATCGCGGCGATCATGATGAAGAAGGCGATGGAGATCGACTCTACCTGCGGCGGTATGACGTTGTCGGGGTAGGAAGTAGCAATGGTACCCGGGATGCCGGGCGTTGGCGGCGCGGGGATGACCACGACCCCGTTCTGAGCGCGCGCGTTTGCGGCTTCTTTGGCCGCTTGTTCGGCAGCGATCTGCGCATCGCGAACGGTCTCCCGAATCTCCTGTCTCAGCTGGTCCCGCGATATGCCAGGATCCTGAAGCAGCATAGATTTGGACATGGCAACATCCCCGACATTGAGTGAGAAACTGCGGGCAGATCCCGCCGCGTCAATTTACGAGGGGCAACATCCGCGGGCCAGCGTACTTGGGAGGGTGATCGTCCACGCAGCTACCGGCCTCGTGCTCGGCGCCGCGTGCTGGGACATCATCGCGCGTCTCGGCGCTCCGAACATTTTCGGCATCGGCACTTTTTCCGGACTGATACCTTCCGCGATTGCAGGAGCCGCACTTGGATTGACGCGCTGGCGGCGTGCGCTGCTATGGCTTTCGGCCGGGCTCGTTGCAATCCTCGTCATCGTCGCATACACGGGACTGATCGGACCCTCGCGCCGTCTCATCCGCGCCGATCCGGTTCCGCGCACAGCGGACGCAGTCGTGGTGCTCTCGGCCGGCGTGACCGGTGACGGCTTTGTACCACAGCAGGGCACCGACCGACTCCGTAAGGCGCTGGAGCTGGTGAGATCGGGGGTTGCCACGAATCTGGTGGTGACGCGCGAGGTCACGCGAATCGACGGTAAAGTCGTGACTTCTTCGGCCGATCAGGGCCGGCTGATCGCGATGGCTGGAGTGACCGAAGTGTACTCTGCGGGACTGGCCAGGAGCACACGCGACGAGGCGCTCGGTGTAGCGGCGCTCGCGCGTGCGCGCGGCTGGCGCCGCATGGTGGTCGTGACGTCGCCATATCATTCGCGCCGGGCCTGCGCCACGTTCGAGAAAGTCGGACTGATCGTGGCTTGCGTGCCCGCCGACTCGCGCGACATTGCCATTCGCACGTTGTCGTCGCCGGAGGACCGCGTGGATGCGTTCGCGATGTGGATCTACGAACTGGCCGGAACGCTGCGATACCGGCTGTCGGGCTGGATGTGACCGGGCCGAAACCGCGCCGATCGGACGGACGTAGTGTGAATCTCGACGGGAGCTCCCGATGAATTCAGTTACGACACTCGCACAATCGCTAGGTGTCGCGTTCGCCGCCGGAATCAATCTTCCGGCAACGGTCGCCGTGCTCGGTATCGCCGATCGCGCGGGATGGATCGATCCGCTGCCCGGCGCGCTCCATGCTGTGAGCAGCGTCTGGGTAATCGGTATCGCGTCGGTACTCTACATGATGGAGTTCGTGGTCACTCTGGTGCCGGGAGTGACGAGCATCTGGGAGACCGTGCAGAGCCTGATTCGGCCACCCGCCGCCGCGCTGCTGGCCGTCGCAACGACGTACAACCTGAGTCCGCCTCTCGTGGTCGCGGCCGGACTTCTTGGTGGCGGACTGGCGCTCACCACGCACGGCACGAAGCTCGGGCTGCGATACGCGGTGGACACATCTCCGGAGCCGGTCACCAACGGCCTCGCGAACGTAGCCGAGCTCGCGACGATATCGTCTATCGCGCTGTTCGTCTGGAGCCATCCCTTCGTGACGCTCTCAGTCGCGATCCTCGTCCTCATTCTGCTCATCCTCGTCGTACGCAGGATCATGAAGACGCTGCGCTCCCTGTTCCGCGGCGACTGGAAGCGGGGAATCCCGGCATAGTGCGCCGCGTCCTTCGAGGGCGCACATTTATGGCTCGCTGAGGGCGGGCCTGCCCTCGTGAATACTATGAGGGCATTCCTGACGTGTTGACGCTCGCACTGCTCGTTGCGGCCGGTACCGGCCTCATGCACGACTCCGCCTCCCTGCGCGACTCCATTCAATCGCGTGTCGCGGCGTCTCTGGGCGCCACGGTGGCGGTGTCCTATCTCGACCTGGAGACCGGCGAATCGCTCGCGGTCAACGCGGACGCCGTGTTCCACGCCGCCAGCACGATGAAGATCCCCGTCATGATCGAGGTGCTGCGCCGCTCCCAGGAAGGCGCCTTTTCGCTCGATCAGGGAATACTGCTCGTCAATCAGTTCGCGTCGCTCGCGGACGGATCCCCATTCTCGCTCATCGCGTCCGAGGACGGCGACACTGCACTCTACCGGAAGGTCGGCGGGCGCGTCACTGTCCGTGAGCTGATGCGGCGAATGATCACGCTCTCGAGCAACCTCGCGACCAATCAGCTCATCGCGCTGGTCGGTGCGGATCGCGTCACCGCGGCCGCAAGACAGCTGGGAGCGATGCACATACAGGTATTGCGCGGCGTCGAGGACCAGAAAGCGTTCGACAAGGGGATGAACAACACGACAACCTCGGCCGATCTCGCGGTGCTCCTCAGCGCCATCGAGCGAGGACAGGCGCTGTCTCCGGCGAGCTCTGCCGAGATGCGCGAGATCCTGCTCGCGCAGGAGTTCAACTCCAAGATTCCGGCAGGGCTTCCTCCGGGTACGCGAGTCGCGCACAAGACAGGAGAGATTACCGCCGTCTCGCATGATGCCGCAATCATCTATCCACCCGGACGCAAGCCGTACGTACTCGTCGTTCTTACACGTGGATTGAGGGAAAGCGCCGCTTCGGGCTCTCTCATCGCGGACATTTCCAGGATTGTCTGGGCGCACGCGACAGGGATGCGGCGATGAAGATCGCTTTCCTCGGACTCGGGGCGATGGGCGCGCCGATGGCGCGTCATCTGGCCGGTGAGCCATTCGAGCTCACTGTGTGGAACAGGACTGCCGAAAAGGCGACGGCGTTCGCCACCGCCCATCGCGCTGTGGCAGCGGCGACGCCCGCGGATGCTGTCACCGGTGCGGACGTCGTCATCACATGCCTTCCGTCGTCGCGCGAAGTGGAGCAACTGGTCGAAGGCGAATCGGGCATCGCATCCGGTCTGAAAGACGGAGCGATCTTCATTGACTGCACTTCCGGCGATCCAACCACATCGCGCGCGATCGCTGCGCGGCTCGCCGAACGCGGAATCAGATTCGTGGATGCCCCGGTCAGTGGTGGTGTGAAAGGCGCCGAGGCGGGCACGCTGACGGTAATGTGCGGAGGGACCGAAGCAGCAGTGGACAGCGCCCGTCCTGTCCTCGAAGCTTTTGGAAAGAAGATCGTGCGCTGCGGCGACGTTGGCGCCGGTGATGCCGTCAAGGCGATGAACCAGGCGCTTCTGGCGATTCACATCTGGTCGGCGGGTGAGGCGCTGGCCGCGCTCGCCAAGGTGGGGGTCAACACGCATCTGGCGCTCGACGTGATCAACGGATCGAGCGGGAGATCCAACAGCTCCGAGAATCTCTTTCCCGAGCGCGTGATGGGTCGAGCGTTTCCACGGACCTTCAAGCTCGCGCTGCTCGACAAGGACGTGTCCATCGCGGCGCGAATCGCCGAGGAGAACGGACTGCCGGCTCCGTTCATCGAGCTCGCCGCGCGATTGTTTGCCGAGGCCCACGGGATTCTCGGCGAAGAGGCCGACCACGTCGAAGCCGTGCGCGTGATCGAGGAGAGGGCGGGCGTGCTGATCTCGTAGCGCGCCCCGCGCTTCAATTACACGCGGGCCGTCTCCATATTTGTCAATCGATGCCTTCCCGTACAACAGAACCGAAGACTGTGCTCACCGCTCCCGCCGTCGAGCGGACGCTGAGGCGAATGGCCGATCAGATTGTCGAGCTGAACGACGGCACCGACAGACTCGTGATCGTCGGCATTCAGCGACGCGGCGTGCAGCTTTCCCGCCGCATCAGCGCGCTCATCGAGGAGAGCGAGGGCGAGAGGGTCCTCCAGGGCTCGCTCGACATCACGCTGTATCGGGACGATCTCCAGACCGTGGGTCCGCGTCCTGTCGTCGGCCCCACCGACATCCCCTGGGAAATCGACGGCCGGAACGTCGTGATCGTGGACGATGTGCTTTACACCGGCCGGACGGTCCGCGCGGCGCTGGATGAGCTGGCAGACTTCGGGCGACCGGCACACATCGTTCTCGCGGTTCTGATAGATCGCGGCGGACGTGAGCTTCCCATCCAGCCGGACATAGTTGGAAAGAAACTCTCCGTGGAGCCGCGTGACCGCGTGGATGTACTGGTGGAGGATCTGGATGGCAGGACCGCGGTAGTGGTCGTGCCCGCATTGGAGGATGAGACTCCGTGACCAGCGCGCTCGGCAAGGACCTGCTTGGACTCGAGTTTCTGTCGAGCGAGCAGATCCGTCTGATCCTGGACACTGCCGAGCCATTCAAGGAGATCAGCGAGCGGTCAATCAAGAAGGTGCCCGCGCTGCGGGGCTCGACCATCGTCAATCTCTTCTTCGAGAATTCGACACGGACGCGCATCTCCTTCGAGTTCGCTGAAAAGCGACTATCAGCCGACACGGTCAACGTCTCTGCCTTGGGGTCGAGCGTGCAGAAGGGGGAGACGCTCGTGGACACCGCGAGAAATCTCGAGGCGATGCGCATTGACATGGTTGTCATCCGCCACGGTGCATCCGGCGCCGCACAGTTCCTCGCCGATCGGATCGAGTCGAACGTGATCAACGCCGGCGACGGACTGCACGAGCATCCGACCCAGGGCCTGCTCGACCTGCTGACGCTTCGCGACCGCTTCGGCGAGCTCGCGGGAAAGAAAGTGTGCATCTGCGGTGACGTTCTGCACTCCCGCGTGGCGCGCTCCAACATCTGGGGCCTCAAGAAAATGGGCGCCGAAGTCGCTGTGTGCGGGCCGAGATCGCTTCTGCCGCACGGCATCGAGGAATTCGGCGTCACCGTGTTCGAGCGCATCGAAGACGCCATTCAGTGGGCTGACGCCCTCAACGTTCTCCGGCTCCAGCTCGAGCGCATGACGGCGGGGTACATTCCGTCCAGCCGCGAGTACAATCGCGTTTTCGGAGTCACACGCGAGCGCCTCGAGCGCGCGCCGCACGACATTCTCATCCTTCATCCCGGACCGATGAACCGAGGTGTGGAAATAGACTCCGACGTCGCCGACGGACCGCACAGCGTCATCCTGCATCAGGTCACCAACGGCGTCGCCATCCGCATGGCCGTGCTGTACCTGCTTGCCGGTGGACGGCCCGAGCTCGCCGAAGCGGCCAAGGGAGGAGCCCGCTGATGAGCTCTCAACGGCCCATTCTGCTCCGCGGCGGAAGAGTGCTGGATCCCTCGCGCAACATTGACGATGTCGGCGACGTGCTCGTTTCCGACGGCCGGATCGAGAGCGCGTCGGGGCGCATCGGCTCGCACGATGACGCCGAGATCATAGACTGCGATGGCTGCATCGTGTCGCCGGGATTCATTGACGTTCACTGCCATCTGCGCGAGCCGGGCAGGGAGGATGTCGAGACGATCGCGACCGGCGCGCGCGCAGCCGCGGCTGGCGGGTTCACGGCGGTCTGCGCGATGCCGAACACCGATCCGGTGACGGATAATCAGGCGGCGGTCGGATTCATCATTCGCCAGGCGCAACGCGCGGATGCGTCGCGCGTGCATGTGATCGGCGCCATCTCGGTCGGCCAGATGGGCGAGCGACTGGCCGAGTTCGGGGAAATGGTGGCGGCGGGCGCAGTCGCCGTGAGTGACGACGGAAAGCCGGTGGTGAGCGCGCAGCTCATGCGTACGGCGCTCGAGTACGCACGAAGCTTCTCGATTCCCGTGATCGATCACTGCGAGGAGCCGACGCTCGCGCTCGGCGGATCCATGAACGAGGGAATCGTCAGCGCGCGGCTCGGCCTCAAGGGCATTCCTTCGGAGGCCGAGGAGATCATGGTGATCCGCGACATTCTGCTTGCGCGCCGGTCGGGTGGCCACGTGCATCTCGCGCACATGAGCACGCACGGCTCGGTCGAGCTCATCCGATGGGGCAAGGACCGCGGCATCAACGTGACCGCCGAGGTGTGCCCGCACCACGTGTCGCTCACCGAGGAGCGCATTCTCTCGTACGACACGAACGCGAAGATGAATCCGCCGCTTCGCACGGCGAAGGATGTCGAAGCGCTGAGAAACGCCGTGAAGGACGGGACGATCGACATGATCGCGACCGATCACGCTCCTCATCACTATGACGAAAAGGAGCGGGAATTCGCCGACGCGCCCAACGGCATCGTGGGCCTGGAGACCGCGTTGGCGGTAGCGGTGACGAATCTCGTGAAGAGGGGACATATTGACTTCCGCACGCTTGTAGAGAAGATGTCGTGCGCGCCGGCCCGGCTTTTCGGACTGCCGGGCGGGACTTTCGCGCACGGCTCGCCGGCTGACGTCACGGTCTTCGACCCGCAACTGAGCTGGCGAGTGGATCCGTCGGAATTCCTGACGAAGGGACGCAACACGCCGTATGCGGGTATGACACTCGAGGGACGCGCGATCTGCACGATCGTCGGGGGAAAGGTTGTGCACAGGCTGGCCAGCGATGGCGCGAACGCACGGCAGAGCCGTGCTTCATCGGGGTGACGGAGAGAATGAGCAAAGCCAAGACGAATGCACTGGACGCGCTTCGAGCGCTCATCGCCGAGAGGCAGCAGTACGAGCAGTGGATTTCCGCGCTCGAAGGCAAAAGGGGTGGCACACCTGAGCACGTTTTCGAGCGGGTTCAGGCGGATTACCGCAGTCGGCTGGATCGCGTGGTGGCGGACATTCGCGGCCATGCGGAGGAGCTTCAGCTCAGCATATCGGCTCTCTCGTCCCGGCTGGTCGAAGTGGCGCGTGACGAGGATAGCCGCCGCGAGGGACTTCAGGAGGCGGAACTGCGTGCAGCGGTGGGAGAATACGAGCCCGGTCAGTGGGAGCAGTTGAGAACCGAGGCCGCGCAGGCGCTGGAGAAGATTGCGGCTGATCGCGCGTCGCTCGACGGCCAGCTGGGTGAGCTGCGCTCGATTCAGAAATTGAGCGAGGTTGGAAGCGTAGGTACTCCGGTGAGCTCGAGTGTTGACTCCGCGGCGCCGGTACCGGAAGCCGAGCCAACGCCGCCAGCGCCGCCGAGTGACGCGCGGCCGGCTCCCGGGCCGGTAGCGGCGGCAGTGCCTGCGCCAGCGTCCCCTCCTCCCGCTGTACCAGCTTCGAATGGGCTCGCGGCGCCAGCCAGAGCGCCCCAGGATCAGGGCCGCCTGCCACTCGATCCGGTCGCGGCAGCGGCGTCGGCAGCGGCCGGCACCACCGCAAGGCCGCGGTCGTCGAAAACTCCGCCCGGTGGCGTTTCAGCCGTCCGGAAGACGGAAGCCGTGAAGCCGGATCAGTCGAAGACTCTCAAGTGCCCCGAGTGCGGAACACCGAATTATCCGACGGAGTGGTATTGCGAGCGGTGCGGGGGCGAGTTGGCGACGATGTAGTCGCAGGGCCAGGAGAAGGTCCCCGGAATCTCTTTAAGAGAAAAAACGGGCGCCATTTGAGCGCCCGTTCGATGTTCGTGACCCAGCTGCCTTACTTCGTGGCGGCGGCCTTCTTCGCCATCCGGCTCTTGTGCCGGGCAGCGGTGTTCTTGTGAATCAGCCCCTTGCGGGCGGCGCGATCGAGGAGCGTGACGGCGACCGCCGTGTCCTCGCCGGGAGCGGCCGCGACGTGCGCCTTCTTGAGCGCTGTGCGAAGTGCGGAGCGCTGGGCACGATTGCGCGCCATGGCGGCTCTGGACTTACGCATGTTCTTCTTCGCGGACGCGATATTCGGCACTATTCGGTCTCCAGTCTTTGAGAGCCGCGCGTTCCCTTTTTTCGCGGCGAGTCTAGCCGCTAATGATACCCGGTTTCGAGGGCGGAAGTCAACGGGACACCCGTAGAATTCCACCTTCCCTCGGAGAGGGGAAGTGCAAAGCCTGGCCGGGCGACTCGCACCCGCTACGCACTTGGATAAGCTGACCGCACTCGTCTCATGCTGCCGCGGACTATCCCCATCCGGTAAGTTTCCTCCGCCGTCTTCACTCCTCTCACGAGACAATTGAGCCCGCTCCAGAATTTCATCCTGATCGCGCCCGTGCTGCTGTTCTCCATGGTCGCCCACGAGTACGCGCACGGGTATGCAGCCCTCAGGAATGGCGACGCCACCGCCTACCAGCTCGGCCGCCTGACCTGGAATCCGGCGAAGCACATCGATCCGTTCATGACGATCCTTCTGCCGCTGCTGCTGTTCTTCGCCAACGCTCCGATCTTCGGCGGTGCCAAGCCGGTACCGGTCAATCCCCGGAACTACCGGAACTTCAAGAAGGGCGACATCATCGTTTCGCTCGCCGGAGTCGCGACGAATATCGTCATCGCCTTCCTCTGCGTGCCGCTGATCATGCTCGTGCACGCCGTCGGATCGCGAGTGGATGTTCTCACGGCCCCCGCGTCGATCTTCCAGTTGATGCTGCTGGTCGGGATACAGCTGAACGTTGTCCTCGCCGCCTTCAACCTCATTCCGCTGCCCCCCCTCGACGGCTCGCACGTCATGAAGTATCTGCTTCCCCCGGCGTGGAGCCTCAGTTACCAGCGCTTCGGGCGGTACGGCCTCATTCTGCTTTTTATTCTGATCTCGTTCGGCCGTCCCGTTCTCATGCTGTGGTTCACTCCGGCATTCGGACTGATCACGGCCCTTCAGCGCATCGTCGTTCCATTCGTCATTCCGAGCCCATGGACAATGTGAATCAGGCGGCATCACGGGAGGGCGAGGTGTTCGTCGTCGAGCTGACACAGTTCTCAGGTCCGCTCGATCTCCTGCTCACGCTCATCCGCGACGAGCAGATAGACATCCAGGATATTCCCGTTGCGCGCATCGCCGAGCAATTCCTCGAGCGGATCTCGACCCTCGCGCTCGATGAAGCGGCCGACTATCTGGAGATGGCCGCGCGACTCGTCCGCATCAAGGCCCAGATGCTTCTGCCTCGCCGTGAAGGTGACGAAGCGTGGGAGGATCCGCGCGCGGAGCTGGTGCGCCGGCTCCTCGAGTACCAGCAGGTCAGGGAGGTGGTGGACATTCTCGAGCGGCGCAGCGACGAGCGGCGCAACCGCTTCGCGCGGGCGTATCTGCCACAGAATTTCTCCTCGCCCGCGCCGGCCGCCGCGGCTTTGTCGCTCTCGCTGCCTGAGCTCTTCGCCGCGGTGGACCGCGTTCTGCGCGTCGCGAAGAAGCCGACGATGCACGATGTCGTTCCGCGCGCGCTCGATGTGGACGGCGCCATGGCGACGGTCCGCGCGGTGCTCGCACTTCGCGCGTCCGCCCGGTGGGGAGACGTCATCCAGTGCGACGCCGAGCCATGGCAGGTTCTTTCCGTTCTTCTGGCATTGCTCGAGCTCGCCAAGCGAGGCGAGCTCAAGATCGCTCAGTCCAGACCATTCGCCTCCGTCGAGATAACCAGTGATACCGCTAGCGAAGCTGCTTGAGGCAGCGCTGTTCTCCAGTGCGCACCCCGTCGCCATCGCCGACCTCAAGGCAATGGTCGCCGATGGAGAGACGACGGGCGACGATGTCACGGCCGCTCTCCAGGAGCTGCGCCGCCATTACGACGAAGACGGCCACGGCGTCGAGCTGATCGAGGTCGGGGGCGGCTGGCAGATACTCACGCGTCCCGAATACACGGAGACGATCGAGCGTGCGCAGCTCGCCGCGAGACCGCAACGGCTCTCCGCCGCCGCGCTGGAGACGCTCGCGATCATCGCCTACCGGCAGCCCATCGGGCGCGCCGAGATCGAGGAGATCCGCGGCGTCGGCTGCGGTCAGATGCTCAAGTCGCTGCACGAGCGCGAGTTGATCGAGGTCGTCGGCCGCGGGGAGGGAATGGGCCGACCGCTGCTTTACGGAACGACTCCCGGATTCCTTGAGCAGTTCGCCCTGCGCCACCTCGGCGAGCTTCCGCGCGCGGACGAGCTCGCGGTTGCGCTGCGCGATCCCAACGCGCCGCTGCCGCCGATTGCGAACGCGACACCGGAACTGGCGCCGGAAGTGGACGCTTCGGGCTCCGACAGCAATTCCTCCTCTGCGCCAACAGGTGACTCCGGCGTCGCCGAATCCGAACGCATCGCCATCGAGAGCACAGACTCGCCCTACGCAGCAGTGCAGAGCCGATGACTGAGGTCATGCGCATTCAGCGCGCCCTCGCGCGCGCCGGCGTCGCCTCCCGTCGCAAGGCCGAAGAGCTCGTCGCTGCGGGGAGAGTGAAAATCAACGGCGTCGTCGCCACCACTGGTCAGAGCGTGGATCCCGACGGCGACACTATCACCGTTGACGACAAGCCCGTGGCCCAGCCGACTGGATTCCACTGGCTTGTTCTGAACAAGCCGCCCGGAGTGCTCACGACCAAATCGGATCCCGGCGGCAGGCGCACGGTGTTCGACTTCGTCGCCGACAAGCCCGGCCTCACCTACGTCGGTCGTCTCGACTACATGACGGAAGGGGTGCTGATCTTTACGACGGATGGCGAGGCGGCCCACAAGCTCACGCATCCGAGCACGGAAGTGGAGCGGACCTATGTCGCGACGGTTCGCGGCGACGGCCCGGCCGCAGTCCGTGCGGCCCGGAACGGTGTAGAGCTGGAGGATGGATGGATGCAGCCGCTCGACATCGTAGCCCGAAACATCAGCAGGGGGCTTTGGGAGCTCGACGTGACCATCGCCGAAGGTCGCAATCGGGAAATCCGGAGATTCTGCGCCGCCCTCGGCCTCGGAGTGGAGCGACTTGTGCGTACGCGGTTCGGTCCAGTCTCGCTCGGCAACCTTCCTTCGGGAGCGACGCGTCTCCTCACGGGGCGGGAGCGGGATATCATCCTGGCTATCACGCAGGCATAGAGACAGCTCCGCGGCAACACAACGAATAAGGAGACGCACGTGGCAACACAGGTTCCCGCCGCCGTAGATACCGGAATGATCCACGACATCGTGGACCAGGTCAGCCGGCGAATCGTCGGCCAGAACTACATGATCGAGCGGCTCGTGATCAGCATCCTCACCGGCGGCCATGTGCTGCTGGAGGGAGTTCCGGGACTGGCGAAGACGCTGGCCGTCAGCACTCTCGCCGAGACTATCAGCACCACCTTTCAGCGCATTCAGTTCACCCCCGACCTGCTGCCGGCGGACATTCTCGGCACACAGGTCTACGATCAGTCGAACGGACAGTTCAGCGTGAAGAAGGGGCCGATCTTCGCCAACATCATCCTCGCCGATGAGATCAACCGTGCGCCAGCCAAGGTGCAGGCTGCGCTGCTCGAAGCGATGCAGGAGAAGCAGGTGACGATCGGCGGCACGACGTTCAAGCTCGACGAGCCATTCCTCGTGCTGGCGACGCAGAACCCGATCGAGCAGGAAGGGACGTACCCGCTCCCCGAAGCGCAGGTTGACCGCTTCATGCTCAAACTGCACGTCGGCTATCCGACGCAGGAGGAGGAGAAGGAGATACTTCGGCGCATGGCTGGCGGACACGCCATCGCCGTTCGTCACGTCGCCACTCCGGAGGCGATCATGGCGGCGCGAGCGCGCATAGCCGATCTGTACATGGACGAGCGGATCGTGGATTACATCGTGTCCATCGTGCACGCGACGCGCTTTCCCGCCGACGCGGGGCTTCAGGATCTCATTCCGCTGATCGAGTTCGGTGCGAGCCCGCGCGCGACGCTGTCGCTCGCCCAGGCGTCGCGAGCCCACGCGTTCCTGCGCGGGCGCGCGTTCGTAACACCCGACGACGTGAAGGCGATCGCGCCGGACGTGCTTCGGCACCGTGTGCTGACGACGTACGAAGCGGAAGCGGAAGAGATGACCAGCGACGCAATCGTCTCGCGCATCCTGGCCGCCGTAGCGGCGCCGTGATCATCCGCCGCACTCCGCTCGCGAGGCGGCGCGGGGGCAACCTCGTCGCGCGCCGCGAGGAAGAGGAGCGCGACGAGAGATGGTCGCTGTTTCGTCGCACACGGCGCGAGCGCCCGCATGAGCCGCGCCAGGCGTCAGCGGCGGTCGCCGAGGCAATCAGGGAGGGCGTTCCTCCAGAAATACTCCGACAGGTCAAGCTCATCGAGCTTCGCACACGCAGCCTCGTGAACTCGCTCTTCACTGGCGAGTATCGCAGCACGTTCAAGGGGCAGGGAATGGAGTTTTCGGAGGTGCGCGAATACCAGCCCGGCGACGAGGTGCGTACCATTGACTGGAACGTCACTGCCCGCATGCGGCGTCCGTTCGTCAAGCGCTACATCGAGGAGCGCGAGCTGACGGTGATGCTGGCGGTGGATCTCTCCGGCTCCGAGCGATTCGGCACGGTGCGCCGGTTCAAGAGCGAGCTGGCGACCGAGCTTGCTGCGGTGCTTGCGATGTCAGCCGTGCGCAACAACGACCGCGTCGGCGTCGTCCTCTTCACCGATCGCATCGAGTACGTCCTGCCGCCGCGGAAGGGACGCAAGCATGTGCTCAGGATTCTCCGCGACATCCTCACCTTCGAGCCCGTCGGGCGCGGCACCGACATCGCCGGTCTGACGAATCATCTCGCGCGCACGCTGTCGCAGAAGACGATTGTCTTCCTGATATCCGATTTCGATGCCCCGGACATCGAGCGCCCGCTGAAGATTCTCGCGCAGCGGCATGACGTGGTTGCGGTGACCGTCGAGGACCCGAGCGAGCGGGAGCTGCCTGACGTCGGGCTCGCGCGCTTCGTGGATCCCGAGACAGGGCAGACGTTCGAGATTGACACGAGCTCTTCACGGGTGCGCGCCGACTACGCCCGGCAGGTCGGCGAGGAGCGCGACGCGCGCCGTCATCTGCTGCGACGGCTCGCGATAGATGAAGTGCCGGTGAGCACCGACGGAAACTATATCGAGCCGCTGCTCAGGTTCTTCCGCTCGCGGGAGACACAGACGAGACGCAGAAGATGATCCTTCCGGTGGCGCTCACGCTGCTGCTCCAGGGCGCGGGAGCTGCCGCACCTCCCGCTGCGTCCGGCGCGCAGCTCCCGGTGCAGCTCCCGGTGCAGCTCGGGGTCGGTGTCACCAGCGACACTGTGACGGTAGGGCAGCGCTTCGTCGCAATCGTGAGGATCCGCGCGCCACGTGGTGCCACGATCAAGTTCCCTACCGAAAGCGATTCCGCCGCTGCGGCGTCTCCAACCGCGACCGAGCTGATCGGGAAGCCGGTCGTGCAGCCGGTTCCCGACTCGACTGCGACGACCATGACGGCGGCGTACCGCCTCGCGGCATGGGACGTCGGCCCGCAGCGGCTCGGACTCGGCAATGTCGTCGTTCGCCTCGGCGGTCGGACCGGCTACGTCTCGCTCGCCGATCGCGGAGTGTTCGTGCGCTCGGTCCTGCCCGTTGATTCCGCGCTTCGCGTGCCGAAGCCTCCGCGCCCGGCGATTGACCTCGAGCCCTTCGACTGGCTCCCGCTGGCGCTTCTTGCGGCCGCTTTGGTGGCTGCGGCTCTCGCGTGGCGCGTCTGGGTCTGGTACCGCCGCCGGAAGGATGCGCCTCTCGACCCGTTCGCCGCGGCTGAGCGTGAGTTCAACCGGATCGAGGCGCTGCGGCTCACCGAATCGGGAGAAGGCGAGCGGCACGGGACGCTCATGACTGACGTGCTGCGCGATTACCTCGCCGCGCGCGTCCCGGGGATCGCGCGTTCGCACACTTCGTCGGAACTGCTCGCGGCGGGGGAAGACATTCGAGGCATCGCCGGCGGTCTTGGCGAGCTCCTCTGGCGCACGGACCTGATCAAGTTCGCCAACGCGCGCGTCGCGCCCGATGAAGCAGAGCGGCTCGGCAGCTGCGCGCGCGGAATCGCCCGCGCCGTCGAGAGCCATTTCGTCGAGCGCGAGAAGGAATCGGCGGAGAAGCGCGCGGCATGAAGATTCCCGATCTCTTCACTTTCCAGTCGCCGCAGGCACTGCTGCTCCTGCTGATCCTGCCTGTGTGGTGGTTGTGGCGACGGCGCAGGTCTGAAGACGCAATCGTTTTTTCGAGGACATCCGTGCTGGCGCGCGGTCCGAAGGCCGGACAGGGAATCGCGCGCGCGATCTTCGTTCTCAGGAACCTCGTCATTGCCGGAGTGATCGTCGCCATCGCAAGACCGCGCAGCGGAGCACACGTGGAGAACATCACCAGCTCTGGCATCAACATCGTGCTCGCGCTGGATCTCTCCAGCTCGATGCTCGCGCAGGACTTTCGACCGAACAACCGTCTCGAGGTCGCAAAGGCGCGGGCGAAACAATTCGTGCGCGCGCGCGAATCGGACAGGATCGGCATCGTCGCTTTTGCCGGCGAGGCGCTGACACAGGTGCCGCTCACCACCGACCACCCGGTGGTGCTTCAGGCGATAGACAATCTTCAGGCCGGACAGCTCGAGGACGGAACCGCCATCGGGCTCGGCATCGCCACCGCGGCCAACCGGCTGCGCGACGCACCCGGGCGCTCGCGAGTGATGATCGTCGTCACTGACGGCGTCAACAATCGCGGAGAAATCGATCCGCTGTCGGCCGCGAAGGCGGCCGCGGTGTACGGCATCAAGATCTACGGCATCGGCGTCGGCACCGAGGGAGTCGCCCCGGTGCCCGTCGGGCGCGACGCCTTCGGGCTCCGGTTCGAGAACCAGCCGGTGAAGATAGACGAGGCTTTGCTCCGCCAGATCGCGGCGCTGACGGGAGGGCGCTATTTCCGAGCGCGCGACGGCGCGGCGCTGGGGCAGATCTATTCGCAGATCGACCGGCTCGAGCGAGTGCCGGTGCAGTCGCGCTCCCTCGTCACCTACACCGAGCTGTACCGATGGGCGCTGGGCGTCGCGATCCTCGCCTTGCTTCTCGAGCTGGGTCTCACCGCGTGGAGGGCTCCGCTGCCATGATGGATCTACGCTACGTGAGCTGGCCGTGGGCTCTGCCGCTGGTGGTCGTCGTGCCCGTGATCACTGCGTGGATGATCGCCACCGCCCGGAGAGTGCGCGCCCGGCGCCTTGCCCATCTCGGAACTCCGTTGATGATCGCGCGTCTTGCACCCGCCGCCGCTGCCGCTTCGCGCTGGCAACCGCTGCGATTGTCTCTCGCCGCGCTCTGCCTGGCGATTGCTTTCGCCGGACCTCGCTGGGGAATCGAGCGCACCGTCGTCCGGCAGCCGGGCATAGACGTAGTTCTCGCTCTCGACGCGTCGTCGTCAATGCTTGCGCGCGACGAATCCCCGGACCGCCTCACGAAGATGAAGCAGGTCGTTGACCGGCTTCGCGAGCTGTCGCCCAGCGACCGGTTCGCTCTCGTGGCGTTCGCCGGGCGCAGCTACGTGCTGAGCCCGTTCACCACTGACGATGCGGCGCTCAATCTTTTCATCAGCAATCTCGATCCGACCATCGTGGGTCAGTCTGGCAGCTCGATCGCCAGCGCCCTGCGCCAGGCGAACAACCTCCTCGCTCTGTCGAAATCCGATGCCGAACGCGCGATAGTGGTGATGAGCGACGGTGAAGGGTTCGAGGGCCAGGATGAGGTTCTCACCGAAGCTCGACGGGCTGCCGAGGCTGGCACGTCGGTGATCACCGTCGGTTTCGGCACGACGCCGGGCGCCACGATACCGGTCGTGGAGAACGGAGTCACGACACAGAAAAAGGATCAGTCCGGAGCGGTCGTGGTAACGAAATACTCGCCCGATCTGCTGAAGGCAGCTGCCGATGCCGGGCACGGCGTCTTCGTCCCACCGACCGATCCCGACCGGGCGGCTGCGGTGAGACAGACGCTCGCCGGCCTGCGCACGGAACAGCGGTCTCTCACCAGGGGAACGGATCTCGGACAGCGATTCCAGCTGTTTCTCATTCCGGCACTGCTGCTCGTGGTTCTCGACACCTTCCTTTCGACGCGGCGCGGCAGGCGGCGCGAGCTTTCCGCCGTCGCGACGGCAGCGTCTGCCGCGGCGCTGGTGATTCTCAACGCCTGCTCCACCGGCGACGTACGCGATCGGGCCGCGGTGAAACTGTACAATCGCGGCACAGCGATGCTCGCGATCCCGGACTCGATGGAAGCGGCGGTGCCCGTGCTGAAGCAGGCGGCCCAATCGAAGGACGTCGAAGTCGCATTCAGGGCCGGATTCAACGCCGGCTACGTCCATCTGCGCGATGGCCTGCGGCTGCGCGGCGACTCGGCGACGATGCCGCTCGACAGCGCGCTTGCGGTTTACAAGCGGGCTCTTACACTGCGGTCCGATGACATGGACGCCAAATGGAATTACGAGCTCGCACTTCGGAAGCAGAAGAGCGGAGGCGGCGGCGGCGGCGGAGGCGGCGGCGCCAACCCGCAGCCTGAGCCGCAGAACTCTCAGAACGAGGCGCCGCGCCCGCGTCCGATTCCCGGTATGACCGAGCAGCGCGCCGAGCAGATACTCAATTCGATGGAGCAGCAGGAGCAGGACGTGCAGGGGCGCAAGCAGCGGAGAAGCGTGCCGACGCCGCCGCCCAACGGACGGGACTGGTAGCTTGCCCGTCATCGCTGTGCTGCCGAGCGCGGTCGCCGATCAGATCGCCGCCGGCGAAGTGGTCGAGCGTCCCGCATCAGTCGTGAAGGAGCTGGTGGAAAATGCGCTCGACGCGGGGGCCATGACCGTGGACGTGGCGATCGAGGAGGGGGGCCACAAGCTCATTCGCGTCAGCGACGACGGCTCGGGCATGGACCGCGAAGATGTCGCGCTTGCTCTGTTGCGGCACGGAACGTCCAAGATCCGGACCGCATCCGATCTCGTTGGAGTCGAAAGCTTCGGATTTCGCGGGGAAGCTCTCTCCGCGATCGCGTCAATATCGCGACTCGAAATAGATACGAGCCCGGCGGACGGCGAAGGCGCGCTGCTCAGCGCGGCGGGAGGCTCGGCGAGCACGATCTCGTCATCCGCCAGGCGTCGTGGCACCACCGTGAGCGTCGCACAGATTTTCTTCAACACGCCGGCCCGCAAGAAATTTCTCCGAAGCGCGCGCTCCGAATGGCGCGCGATCGCCGATGCGTTGAGCAACATCGCCCTGACCAGGCCCGATGTCCGCTTCACTCTGAGCCATGACGGCAAGGCGGCGCTCGTGCTCCCGCCGGTTTCTTCCCTCCGCGCGCGAGTGAGCGGGATCTGGGGAGGAAAATACGCGGGGGCGCTGCTCGAGGTGGACGACGTCAGCGGAGCCGTGCACACCAGCGGACTGGTGGAGCGCCCGGCGGACGTGGGCACGGCTACACGCCGCATTCTCATATCGGTGAACGGGCGGTCCATTCGCGACACCGGAATAGTGCGGGCCGCGGAAGCTGCGTACCGCTCCACGATTTCCGCGGGGCTCAGGCCTTCGCTCTTCCTCAGCGTTACGCTTCCCGCGTCGACGGTGGACGTCAACGTCCATCCCGCGAAAGCTGAAGTGCGCTTCCTGGAGAGATGGCCCGTCGAACGAGCAGTGGAGACTGCCGTGCGGCGTGCGCTCGGCACTTTCGATGCGTCGGCGGGGCTGGGCGGGCGCTACTTCCGTCCGGCGAGACCCGACCTCGAGTCGCTTGGCGCTGCGCTGGTCAACCACGCATCGGTGCTCTCTTCTTCGCGCGCTCCATCGGAGGGATTGTTCGAGTCGCCCGCATTGAGTGAACCGGCGGCGGACGTGGATCGCCAGGAGATACCTGATCTCTTCCAGTTCCGCCGCACATACATCGCGTTCGAGCATCCCGACGGACTCGTGCTGATTGATCAGCACTCCGCGCATGAGCGTATTCTCTTCGAAGAGTTCATGACTGCGCTCGAGACCGGACACGCGCCTGCACAACGGCTGCTGCTTCCGATCACGTTGCACCTGGGCCCGGCGGAAGCCGACGCGTTTGAGTCCAATCGCGAGTATCTGGAGAAGCTCGGATTCGAGATCGAAGGGTTCGGCGGCAGCACCCTCATCGTGAATACGGTGCCCATGCCGCACCGGCGGTTCGATGCCGAGCGATGCCTGCGGGAGACACTGGACGCCCTCACCGGCAATCGTGTCGCCGGCACTGCTACTCGTCACGAGCACCTGGCCGCGACAGTGGCGTGCAAGGCGGCGATCAAGGCGGGAGAAGCACTGTCGGCGCCGGAAATGCGGGCCCTCTTCGCGTCGCTCCGCGACACGACTCTTCCCGCGCACGACGTTCACGGCCGGTCAACGATTGTGCAGCTCAGCTGGGATGAGCTGGATCGGCGGTTTGGCAGAAAATAGAGTCCGGGTCATCTGCGGACCAACCGCGGCGGGGAAGTCGGCGATCGCCGCAAGTCTCGCGCTGGAGCACAGTGCGACGATCATCAGCGCAGACTCGCGTCAGATCTATCGCGGTTTCGACGTCGGAACCGCCAAACCCGACTGGAGCGAGAGGAAAGCGATCGCCCACGAGGGCATCGACATTGCCGAGCCAACGGAGCGCTTTTCGGCATCGCGGTGGGCAGGCCTGGCGATGCACTGGATGGCGGCATCGCGCGCCGCGGGCCGCACGCCGCTCGTAGTCGGCGGTACCGGCTTCTATATCCGCGCCCTGTTCGATCCCCTCTTCGACGCGCCGGAGCTTGATCCGGCTCGGAGAAATGCGCTCGAGGCATTTCTTGTTGCCAGAAACTCGAGCGAACTCCGGCGCTGGTGCACGGCGCTCGATCCCGCGCGCGCCCACCTCGGCAGGCAACAGCTCTGCCGCGCGATCGAGACCGCCTTGCTTTCTGGTGAACGGATCAGCGCGATGCACGCGGCGGAATTGAGGGAATCGCCGGTGCGTCCGGTCTACCTGATAGTGGATCCGGGTCCCGCACTCGCGGCACGCATCGAGCACCGCGTGGACGCAATGCTCGACGCCGGATGGCTCGACGAAGTGCGCGCCCTCGGCGCGACGGTTCCGGAAAGCGCACCGGCCTGGAAAGCCAGCGGTTATCAGGTGATGAGACGCGTTGCGCGCGGCGAGCTCGATTTGTCATCGGCGCGCGAGCGGATCATTATTGAGACTCGGCAATATGCCAAGCGGCAGAGAACCTGGTTTCGCCATCAGCTTGGCGATGCGCCGGTGGCCCGCGTCGATCCGGACGATCCGGATTGGCAGGCGACCGTTCAACGCTGGTGGAAGGAGTCTTCTTGAAGATCGGGATCACCTGTTATCCGACGTACGGAGGCTCCGGCGCCGTCGCGACCGAGCTCGGCATTGCCCTCGCGGCGCGCGGTCACGAGATCCATTTCATCACGTACCGGCAGCCGTTCCGTCTCCCGGCGTTTCTGCCGAATGTCTTCTTCCATGAGGTGGACGTCGGCCGCTACCCGCTGTTCGAGTACCCCCCGTACGACCTCGCTCTCGCGGTGCGAATGGAGGAGGTGGTGCGGACCCACGGGCTCGATCTGCTTCACTGCCACTACGCCATTCCGCACGCGACGAGCGCGTGGATCGCGCGCGAGATGCTGCGCGAACAGAAGCGCGACGTGAAAGTGGTCACGACGCTTCACGGAACCGACATCACGATCGTCGGCCAGGACCCGTCTTTCAACCTGATCACGAAGTTCTCGATCGAGAAGTCCGACCGCCTGACTGCGGTTTCGGAATTTCTGAGGAAAGAGACCTACGACGCGTTCGGCTGCACGGCGTGCGACGTTGCAGTGATCAACAACTTCATCGATCCATCCATCTACAACCGCGACAAGTATCAATCCGTGCTCAGGAAGCAGCTGGGCGCGGCGCGGCCGATTCTGATGCACATCTCCAACTTCCGGGCGGTTAAGCGCGTCCGCGACGTGGTCGGGATCTTCGCGCGAGTGCACGCCGAGCTTCCGTCGTGGCTGGTGATGGTGGGTGACGGGCCCGATCGCCCGGAGGCGGAGGACGAAGCCCGCGCGCTCGGGATAGACGACTCCGTCCATTTTCTCGGCAAGATAGACGACGTCGCGCCGCTTCTGGCATCGGCGGATCTCTTTCTCCTCCCGAGCTCCAGCGAATCGTTCGGATTAAGCGCGCTCGAGGCGCTGGCGTCGGGCGTACCGGTTGTGGGAACGAACGCCGGCGGTCTGCCTGAGGTCGTAAGGAACGGCGAAACCGGCGTGCTGTGCGGTGTTGGCGACGTGGATGGCATGGCCCGCGAGGCCCTGGCGATTCTTCTGGATCCCGCTCGATGGAGAGCCATGAGCGAGCTTGGTATTGCGGATGCGCGGGAGCGCTTCTCGCTCGATCAGATCGTGAGCCAGTACGAGCACCTCTATACCACCTCTCTCGCAATGTGACGCCGTGACGATTTTTCAGGCGCTGATTCTCGGTCTGCTTCAGGGACTCACCGAGTTCCTTCCCGTCAGCAGCTCGGCGCACCTCGCGCTTGCTCCGTTTTTTTTCGGCTGGAAAGATCCCGGGCTGGCATTCGACGTGGCGCTCCACTTCGGGACTCTTATCGCGGTGCTGTGGTACTTCCGGCGCGAGTGGGCTCAGCTCATTGGGGCGACGATGGGCATCCTGCGCACACGCCGGATCGAGACGGTGGAACAGAAGCGCGTCGCCTTTCTGATTCTCGCGACCTTCCCCGGCGCCATCGGCGGACTGCTGCTGGAGAAGAAAGCGGAGACAGTCTTCAGGGCTCCCGCGTTGACCGCGTCCGCGCTCATCGTCATGGGCATCATTCTCTGGGCGGCGGACAGGTTCAGCGCGCAGGGGCGGCCTCTCGAGAGAATGCGATGGCTGGATGCCCTGCTCATCGGTCTCGCGCAGGTCATCGCGCTGATTCCGGGAGTGTCGCGCTCCGGATCCACGATCTCGGCGGGTCGGGTGCTGAGCTTCGACAGGCAGTCGGCGGCCATTTTCAGCTTCCTGATGAGCATGCCGATCATCGCCGCGGCAGTGATCCTCAAGGCTCCCGACGTCCTCGCTGAGGGCGGGATCGGACTTCAGGTAGTCGTAGGTGTGCTCGCCGCTGCCATCAGCAGCTGGCTCGCCATCGCCGTGCTGCTGCGCTATGTGAGCAAGCACAGCTACGGCGTATTCGCGCTGTACCGGGTCGTTCTCGGTCTGGTTGTGCTGGCGATCCTCTACGTGCGTGGCTGACGATTTCAGATTCGACGGACTGACCGCTGATGAGCTGGCGGAGCTCCTCGGCCTGCCGGGGGTCGAGCTGCTGGAGAAGACGACGTCGA
Source organism: Gemmatimonadaceae bacterium (assembly GCA_030647905.1). NCBI lineage: Bacteria > Pseudomonadati > Gemmatimonadota > Gemmatimonadia > Gemmatimonadales > Gemmatimonadaceae > Gemmatimonadaceae bacterium. The sequence goes on from JAUSJA010000008.1 coordinate 145,021, forward strand.
CACTGGATGTCGCACACCGGCTCGGCGCAGCGGGAGCGACAGCCGGCACTCTGGTGATCGCTGAACATCAGACCGCGGGAAGAGGAAGAAGCGGCGGCCGCTGGACTTCTCCCGCCGCTCACGGACTCTGGCTGACCCTTCTTGAAAGACCAGCCGATCCCTCGGGCATGGATGTTCTCGCCTTGCGCGTCGGACTGCGCGCCGCGCGCGCTCTCGATCGATTCGCAGCGGAGCCGGTGCGCGTGAAGTGGCCGAACGATCTTTACGTCGAAGACCGCAAACTGGGAGGCATTCTGATCGAGGCGCGCTGGCGCGAGAGCCGGCTCGAGTGGGCAGCGATCGGAATCGGAGTGAATGTCTCCACTCCCGCCGACGTGACCCTCGCCGCCGCGCTCGATCCGGGCACCCGGCGCGTCGAAGTGCTCGCCGACCTGGTCCCCGCACTTCGCGCGGCGGCTGCCGCTCCCGGCCATCTCGCACACATCGAGATGGCGGAATGGGACGCACGCGACATGGCGCGCGGACACCGTTGCGTCGAGCCGGCGCGTGGAATCGTCGAAGGTATCAGTCCCGCCGGTGAGCTTCTCGTTGCGCTCGCCGACTCCATCGCCAGATTCCGGTCGGGCTCACTCGTCCTCGAACAGCCATCATGATCCTCGCCTTCGACGTCGGTAACACAGAGACAACAGCGGCACTCTTTGACGGAGACGCCATCCTCGCCCACTGGCGGGTGACGACGAGTCTCCCGCGCACTCCGGACGAGTTCTCTCTGCTGTTGCGTTCCCTGCTTCACGCGGAGGGAATGCAGCCGGAGGTCGTGACGGGAACCGCGATCTGCTCCGTAGTCCCACCCGTCACTCAGACTCTCGCTCAAGCGTGCGAGGATTGTTTCGGCTCTCAACCAGCGTTCGTGGACGCACGTGCCTCGCTTCCCATACGTCTCGAGGTGGATGAGCCATTGACCGTCGGCGCGGACCGCGTCGCCAACACGCTCGCCGCCAGCCGGCTGTGGCACCGGGACGCGATAGTCGTGGACCTGGGAACGGCGACGACGTACGACTGCATCACCGCGGACGGCGCGTTCATCGGCGGTATCATCCAGCCCGGCGTGAGAACGTCGGCCGAAACGCTGTTTCGCAGGACGTCGCAGCTCGCCGCCACCGAGCTCATCCCGCCGCAACACGTGATCGGAACGCGGACCGACGAATGCATCCGATCCGGCGTGCTGTACGGGGCGGCCGATTCGATAGACGGTCTGGTCGGCCGGATCAAAGGCGAATGGTCCGCCGCCTCTCCCATCGTGATCGCTACGGGCGGTCTTGCCGAGACACTTCGGCCATGGTGCCGGTCCTTCGACGACGTGGACCCGTTCCTTACCCTCAAGGGAGTCCGGATAGGTTACAAGCTTCTCCGGGGCTGAGTATTGCGGCCGCCGTAACAGGCAGTAATGGGGCCGTATGTTATGATGTCGGGTACCCCCTACGCCCACGTGATGTGGCCGGTGAAATGAGTTGGGGTCGAGCTGGGACACGTCAGCCTCCTGGATTAGGTCGCCCCGCTTGAAATAGCTCTTCTTACCGTCTAGCTTAGGGGCATTAGCACTCTCCATGCGTGAGTGCTAATGCCCCTTTTTCATGCCATTCTCAGCAGGAGGGATGCACAATATGGCTACGAAGACCAGCACCAGTGTTTCACCCCTCGCGGACCGCGTCGTCGTCCGCGCAACAGAAGAGACCGAGCAGATGCGCGGTGGACTCTTCATTCCCGACACCGCCAAGGAAAAGCCGATGCAGGGCGAAGTCCTTGCCGTCGGCCCCGGTCGGTTCGAGAAGGACAAGCGCGTTCCCATGGAGCTCAAGGTCGGCGACAAGGTCCTGTACGGAAAGTACAGCGGGACCGAGGTCACGATCGACAATGAGCCGCTCCTGATCCTCCGCGAAGCCGACGTGCTCGCGGTCGTCAGCTAAACCGTAACAAAAGGAATACGATCCATGGCAGCCAAGGAACTCCATTTCAACACTGAGGCGCGCGCTGCACTGAAGCGCGGCGTTGACCAGCTTGCCGAGGCGGTGAAGGTCACCCTCGGACCGAAGGGCAGAAACGTCGTCATCGAGAAGAAGTTCGGCGCACCGACAATCACCAAGGACGGCGTCACCGTGGCCAAGGAGATCGAGCTCAGCGATCCCCTCGAGAACATGGGCGCGCAGATGGTGAAGGAAGTTGCGACCAAGACCTCCGACATCGCCGGCGACGGCACCACCACGGCGACGATCCTCGCTCAGGCGATCTTCCGCGAAGGCCTCAAGAACGTCACTGCCGGCGTCAACCCGATGGCGCTCAAGCGCGGCATCGACAAGGCGGTTGCCTGTGTCGTCGAAGATCTCAAGAAGATGAGCGTCCCGACGCAAGGCAAGAAGGAGATCGCTCAGGTCGGCGCAATCTCCGCCAACAACGACAAGGAAATCGGCGATCTGATTGCCGAGGCGATGGAAAAGGTCGGCAAGGACGGCGTCATCACCGTCGAAGAAGCCAAGGGCCTCGAGACGACGCTGGAGACCGTCGAGGGCATGCAGTTCGACCGCGGCTACCTCTCGCCCTACTTCGTCACCGATCCCGAGAAGATGGAAGCGGTTCTTGAGGACGCGATGATCCTCATCCACGACAAGAAGATCTCGTCGATGAAGGATCTCCTCCCGATTCTCGAGAAGGTCGCTCAGCTCGGCAAGCCGCTGCTCATCATCGCCGAGGACCTCGAGGGTGAGGCCCTCGCCACGCTGGTCGTGAACAAGCTCCGTGGCACGCTCCGCGTTGCCGCTGTGAAGGCCCCCGGCTTCGGCGATCGCCGCAAGGCGATGCTGCAGGACGTCGCGGTTCTCACCGGCGGTCAGGTGATCTCCGAGGAAGTCGGCTTCAAGCTCGAGAACGCGGTCGTCACCGACCTCGGCAAGGCCAAGCGCATCGTCGTGGACAAGGACAACACCACGCTCATAGACGGCGCCGGAGAGGACGACAAGATTCAGGGTCGCATCAAGGAGATCAAGGCAGCGATCGAGAAGACGACCTCGGATTACGACAAGGAGAAGCTGCAGGAGCGCCTGGCGAAGATCGCCGGCGGTGTTGCGATAATCAACGTCGGGGCGGCGACCGAGAGCGAGATGAAGGAGAAGAAAGCTCGCGTCGAGGACGCGCTGCACGCTACGCGCGCTGCGGTGGAAGAGGGGATCGTCCCGGGCGGCGGAGTCGCGCTGATTCGTGCCCAGAAGGCGCTCAAGACGCTCAAGCTCGAAGATTCTGACGAGCAGATCGGCGTCGGCATCGTCAGCCGCGCCATCGAGGAGCCGATCCGCATGATCGTCGAGAACGCCGGTGGAGAAGGCTCCATCGTCGTCGAGAAGGTTCGCAACTCGAAGGAGAGCAACTACGGCTACAACGCTCTCACCGACGAGTACGAGAATCTGGTCGAGGCCGGTGTCATCGATCCGACCAAGGTGACGCGCACGGCGCTTCAGAACGCCGCGTCGATCGCCGGGCTTCTGCTCACGACCGAAGCGGTGGTCGTCGAGAAGAAGGAAGACAAGAACGGCGCTTCGGGCGGCGGCGCGCAGGGCGGCATGGGCGGGATGTACTAGGCTCGGCTCTGCGCTCTAAACGAGACGGGGTCGCGAAAGCGGCCCCGTCTTTTTTTGGAACATCGCTTGCGTTTGGATGTGTGAATACTGTCTTGCGAAGGATGAATCGAATGAATCGATGGAACAAAGCGGCGACCGCCGCTGCAGCTATTACAATCGGATCTTTCTCTCTCATCGGCATGGCCAGCCCATTCGTGGACGGTCGCGAATTGAATGGGCCGAGGCTGGTTGCCGACCTCTCTGACAAGATCCTCTACGTCTACGAGGGTGACTCCGTAGTGGACATGTACGACACCGCTTCGCGATGACGCGCTCTCCGCTGGATCTCGATCAGGCGACGATGAAGCGGCTCGGACATCGAGTGGCGGACCTCGTCGCGGACCATCTTGCCAACATCCGGGAAGAGCTGGTGATCGCCGCTGCGCCGCGTCACGCCCTGAACGAATCGCTGCTCATTCCCGCGCCGCGCGATGGTACGGAATTCGAATCCCTCATCGCGACTCTCCGCGAGAATGTCTTTCCGTATCACGCTCGTGAGCCGCATCCGGGTTTTCTGGCCTACGTTCCGAGCTGTCCGACTTTTCCCGCGCTGCTCGGAGACTGGATCGCCACCGGCTACAACTTCTTCGCGGGCGTCTGGCCGGTGGCGGCAGGGCCCAATCAGATCGAGATGGTCGTGCTCGAGTGGATCCGCGAATGGATGGGTATGCCGGCGGGCGCGAGCGGGCTTCTCACGTCGGGTGGCTCGGCGGCAAACATGACGGCGGTCGTCGCGGCGCGGCACGCGGCGATCGAGAATGGGGCGGATATCTCCAAGCTTACGGTCTACACATCAGCGCAGGCGCACTCATCAGTCGTGCGCGCGGCCTGGATCGCGGGCATCAAGCGCGAGAACGTGCGCATAATCGAGATGGACGATCTGTTTCGCATTGTGCCGTCCGACCTGGACCGCAAGGTCGCCAGCGATCGCGATGCCGGCCTCGCTCCGTTCCTCGTTGTTGCGAGCGCCGGAACCACAAACACCGGTTCGGTGGATCCCATTCACCCGGTCGCCGACTTCTGCGTGAAGGAGAATCTGTGGCTGCACGTTGACGCAGCGTATGCGGGATTCGCTGCGCTTACCGCAGAAGGCAGCCGCATGCTCGACGGAATCGAGCGTGCGGACAGTCTCACGCTCGATCCACACAAGTGGCTATTCGTTCCCTTCGAATGCGGATGCCTGATGGTTCGCGATCCGGCGCGGCTCGAGGCGGCGTTCCGTATCTGGCCGGAGTATCTGAAGGACGTCGAGCCGGGCGAAGAGGAAGTCAACTTCGCCGATCGCGGCGTGCAGCTCACACGATATTCGCGTGCGCTCAAGATCTGGATGTCGGTGAGCTATTTCGGAACCGCCGCGATCACTCAGGCCATTCAGGACGGCATGGACCGGGCGCGGCTTCTCGAGTCGCTCATCCATGAGTCCGATGACTTCGAGTCACTATGTCCGGCGCAGTTCGGAATATTCTGCTTTCGCGCCAACCCGCGTCACGTGCCTGCGGAAGCTCTCGACGCGCTCAACGAGCGAATCAACGCGCGCGTCGTCTCCGAAGGAAGATTCCTCATCTCATCCACCCGCCTGCGGGGACACTTCTCGCTGAGGATGTGCACGCTTGGCTTCCGCACGACGCACGACGACATTCGCGACCTTTTCGCTTCCATCGAGCGCGCATTGCACACCGAGCTCGGCGAGCTGCAGGTGGATGGTGCTTCTGCCGGAGCGGCTATCGCGCCATGACTGCGCGCCTGGCGGCTCGCGGCTCGAGCCCGCCGTAACCCATGTCGAGATCGAAGCCGTTAGCTCCGACGACGTCGTCGCGCCTGCCGCTCCCGAGAACGCACAGCTTCACTGCGAATCCCCGCTGACACGGTACGCTACCTCGAGCTGCTTCCTCGCTTTCGCGCCGAGGGAGACATGGCGGCGAGCCATCATTCGCTCGGCTACCTCGAGGAATTTCCCCGATTCGAATCGCGAGTACGGCTCGGTGTCGCCCCACGCGAACGGCGGAACGTGCTTCGGCGAAGTGTGCGCACCATAGATACTGGCGCCGGCACCCATGACGCAGCCGGTCGTCAGCATGGTCCCGATCCCCGTCTTGGCGTGATCGCCTATGAGGCTGCCAAGAAACTGCAGGCCAGTGTCCCTCAGACCGTGCGGAGTCCACATCTGCACCGGCCCATAAGTGTTCTTCAGGTTGCTGGTCGTGGTGCCCGCGCCGAGGTTTACCCAGCGGCCGATGTACGAGCTCCCGACGAACCCCGTGTGTCCCTTGTTCGAGTGCCCGAGCATGATCGTGGACGAGATCTCGCCGCGTACCTTGCACATGTCACCAATGGAGCACGAGCGAATCGCGTCACCCACGACGTGCGAGTCCTCGCCGATGTAGCACGGGCCGACGATTCGCGTGAACGATGCGATGGTCGCACCTCGCCGGATGAGCACGGGTCCTTCCGATGCATCGAGAACCACGAACGGCTCGATGCCGGCACCCGTATCGCAGTAAATGCCGTGCTTGCCGATAACGGTGGCGTTTTCCACTACCGCGCCGGAAAGCGTTCCGCCGATCAGGGGAATGTCCTCAGAGAGCTGATCGGACAGCTGTCCCACGAGATCCCAGACCGCGCGCAGCCACCGTCCTGCGATGGGAGTCGGCTCCGCGTCGCCGGCGACCAGACTCTCCAGCGTCAGCGATCCGTCGTCGAGCCCCGCGATGTCTATGGACTTCCGCAGCCTGACCGCGCAGACCGCGCCGTCACAGCTGAAGGCCGCGCTGATGTCGTCAATCGCCGCGTCGACTGCGACGACGAACCGCGAGTTGGCGATGACCGATCCCGCCGGAATGGTCGTCTCGCCGGACACCGCGGGAGGCGCGTCGAGCTCCTCGAAGCTCGAAAGATGCGGCGCTCCGATGAATCCGTACGCCTTGGTCCGCGCCACGCGCTCCCACCGGAGGCGGATGATTTCCGCGCCGGCGCGCAGCTCGGACACCGGCCGCGTAAGCGCGAACGGCTCGAAGTTGCGCGCAGTGGCATCATCGTAGAGATAGAGTCGCTTCATACGATGTCGCGAAGACGCGCCGGCAGGGAATCAATCAGGTTCTTGAGATCGGCGGATCGGTCCGTCGTCGTCACCAGCGTCAGCCCTCCTCTCGTAACCACGACCAGATCCGATACGCCGTACAGAACGACCGTGCTGCCTTCCGCATGGACGACGTTGCCGGTTGCGTCGAGCGCGTGAACGTCGCCGCTCACGACATTGCCGTTGGAATCTTCCGGCTTTACCCGGCGAAGAGCGCCCCACGTCCCGACATCGTCCCATCCGAAATCTCCGGTCACGACACGGATGCGTCCGCTTCGCTCCAGAACACCGACGTCAACCGAAACCGGCTCGACGGCGTCGAAAAACGCCGGCAGTCCATCGTCGGAATGTCGCGCGAGCGCGTCGGATACCTCGGGCGTCAGCGATCTGACCTCGGAAAGAAAGTCGCCGACGCGCCACGCGAAGATCCCGGTGTTCCACAGATATCCCTCGTGAACCATCCACTCCGCGCGCGCTCTGTCCGGCTTCTCGACGAATCGGGTAACAGATCGCGCGCCGCTCTCGGTCTCCGGGCCGGGCTGGATGTATCCGAACCCGGGGTCAGGGCGGGTAGGTACGACGCCAACGGTAACGAGTGCCTGCTCCATGAGCGCGACACGCTCCGCCGCCAAAAGCGCGTCTCTGAATGCGGCATCGTCGGCGATCGCCCAATCGGCGTGGACGCAGATCATCGTCGCCTCGGACCCGCTGCGGCGCTCTATCTCTCTCGCGGCCCACGTCAATGCGGCTGCAGTCCCCGCTGGCTTCGGCTCGGCGATGATGTTGGCCGGCGGAAGAGAAGGCGCGACCGCGGAGACCGCGCTGGCCAGCGACGCACTCGTCAGAACCAGAGTTCGCTCGGGCGGAACGATGTCCCCGAGCCTGCCAATCGTGTTCGAGAGGAGCGGCTCATCGTTGACCAGAGGAAGAAGCTGCTTCGGACGCGTCAGCGTGCTGAGAGGCCAGAAGCGGGAGCCAACGCCCCCCGCGAGAATTACAGCCCACCTAGTCATTGGATTCACCTGCGGAATCGTCGCTCGCCACACCCGTGAGCTTCGCGATGAGCGCGTACAGCTTCTTCGGGCTGAACGGCTTGGTGAGGAAGTCGGTCGCGCCGCTCTTGCGGGCTTCTCGCTCGTATTCTTCCTCGCCCGCGGCAGTGAGAATGATGCATGGCAGGTCCCTCCAGCGCGGACTCGAGCGAATGCGGTCGAGAACATCGAGGCCGCTCAAGCGGGGCATCATGAGGTCGAGCACCACGAGGTCTATTCTGTCCTCCTGCTCAAGGATGTCCACCGCTTCCTGTCCGTCGAATGCGAGCGTCACCCGGAACGGACCCTGCTCCATCTTGATCTTGATTATTCGCCCGATGTGTGCCTCGTCGTCGGCGACGAGAACGTGGCGCTCTTCCACTCCAGTATCGGTCATGCCGCGCTAGAAAAGACGGGCGATGGATTCGCGATGCCGGCGGACGTCGTAAAGGAGGCTGCCCAGGTCGGCCGACCTCGATGTCAGCACGCAGAGCAGGGCGTCGTCCCCGACAGATGAGACGACGGCGTATCCGTTCTCCTGCTCGATCAGGGCGATGCGCATCTCGCCCCTGCCCGTCGTCGCACCGATCTCGTCTGCGGAAGCAACGATTCCGGGAACTCGCGCTGCCAAACCTTCCGCGTCGAGGCTGGTTGCGCACTGGCTGTCGATCAGCAATCCGTCGCGGCCGAGGACCACGACGGCCTCGATGCCGGGCCGGTTTCGGATGGCGACTGTCAGGTCGCGAATGCTCGGCATCAAGGCTCCGTGGAAAGTATTGCGAATCTGGAGATCCCATGAAATCTAGTCAAGCGTATTCGCTTGAACTGCCACGAGTTACAGGGTATTATCGAAACCGGGGCGACTCTGTCGTCCCACTTCCCTTAATGCAGGTTATGAATCCTCGCAGATTGGCGTTGGCGTTAATCGCCAGCGCATCCGTCCTGTCGGCTTGCGGCGATCCCGCGTCGCTCCGCGCCGCGCTGCCTACGGTCCAGGACGTATATACGGTATTCGCCCTCACCGGCACGCCAGCGGCGTATCCAAGCGGAATCAACACGTACATCAGGTCGGCGATGCGTGTGGACGGAAACGGCAATTTCGATGTCGCCTTCGATCTGGATGCCGCCGGGCGCGTGATCGTGCTGCCGGTACAGAAGGTGGTCAGCTTGCTCTCCGGCACGAGGAAGGTGGGCATCAGAAAAGTCGCCGGAACGTTCGCCGAGGTGACGCTGGCGCCGAGCGGCACATATGCTGACTCCGTCGTCGTCGCCTCTCGGGGCGACATCGTCGTTGTCCAGGCCGTGCGCAACGGCTCCGGCGATGCCTGCCAGTTCAACATCTCACCCTACATCTACACCAAGATGCTGATCGACTCGGTCGCCATGGCAACGCGCACTATCGTCGTGCAGACCGTGCTCGACCCCAATTGCGGCTTCCGCTCGTTCGAATCGGGCGTACCGGCGAAGTAGAAAATGCACGATCTGCGCATGGTCCGGGAGCATATCGAAGTGCTTCGTGACGGCATGCGCCGTCGCGGCAAGCTCGACGCGCTCGCCCCGGTAATCGACCGCGCCCAGCAGGTAGACACTGAGCGCCGCGGCCTGATCCAGGCTGTCGAAGAGAGAAAGGGCGCCCGCAACAGCATCAGCCAGGAAGTCGCCCGCCGCAAGCGAGCCGGTGAGAATGCGGACGAGCTTCTCGCACAATCTCGCACTCTGGGCGAAGAGATCGCGCGTCTCGAGGGTGAGCTTGCGATTCTGGAATCCGAGCTCGAGCGGGCGCTGCTCGAGATTCCGAACATCACCCTTCCGGACGTTCCGGAGGGCGGGGAGGAGAACAACCGGCACGTGCGTTCATGGGGATCTCCGCGGGACACGGCGGGACTCAAGCCCCATTGGGAGTTGGGCGTATCTCTGGGCCTCATAGACTTCGAGCGCGGCGCGAAGATCAGCGGTTCCGGCTTCATTGTTTTCCGCGGGAAGGGCGCGCGCCTCGTCCGCTCGCTGATGAACTTCATGCTCGATCTGCATACCGCCGAGCACGGATACGAGGAGACCTGGGTCCCCATCGTCGTGAACCGCGCGTCCATGACGGGAACGACGCAGCTCCCGAAGTTCGAGGACGACATGTACGCAATCCGGGATGAGGAGCTGTTCCTCATTCCCACAGCGGAGGTGCCGGTCACCAATCTTTACGCCGGTGAGATTCTCGCTGCGGCCGACCTTCCGCGCGCGATGACGGCCTATACGCCGTGCTTCAGGCGGGAAGCTGGCGCGCACGGCAAGGACACGCGCGGCCTCATCCGTGTGCACGAATTCGACAAGGTCGAGCTGGTGCGCTACTCGACGCCCGAGACATCGTCCGACGAGCTCGAGCTTCTGACCGGACAGGCCGAGAAGGTTCTGCAGCTCCTCGGCCTTCCATATCGTGTCGTGCTTCTCTCCGCGGGCGACACCGGTTTTGGAAGCGCCAAGACGTACGATCTCGAGGTGTTCGCGCCGGGCGTGGGCGTCTGGCTGGAGGTGTCGTCCTGCAGTGTCTTCACCGATTTTCAGGCACGGCGCGCCAACATCCGCTACCGTCCCGCGGACGGCGGGAAGCCGAGATTTGTTCACACGCTGAACGGATCAGGAGTGGCTTTCCCGCGGGTGATCGCGGCAATCATCGAGCACTACCAGAATGCGGACGGCACAGTGGACGTTCCGGAAGTGCTGCGACCGTATCTGGGAACCGACCGGCTGAGCTGAGTCGTGCGTCGGCTCGCCCCGGTCACGCTGGTCTCGGTCTGCGTCGCCGCGCTGCTCGTCTGGTACGTCATCTACACACAGGGAGTCGTGCGTGAGTTGAGGCGCGAGGCGTCGCGGGTCGGCCTCATGTACGCGCGCGTGTACGACGGCCTCAACGATCCCGGACCCGATGCTGCCACCACCGCGCTCCTCGGCCTTTCGCGCCACATCCGCGAGTCCGGAGTTCCGCTCATCATCACGGACTCCAAAGGAAATCCGACCGCCGCGGCAAACCTGCCGCGCGAGCTCCCCCTCGACTCGCCGGAGATTCGCGAGTTCGTGTCCGCGCTCGACCGGCAGAACCGCCCGATCGCCGGGGGCGACGCGGGGACGGTTCATTTCGGCAATACGCCGCTCGTGCGCGGGCTTCGGATCATCCCGCTGCTCCAGTCATTGCTGATTGGGATGTTCCTGCTCGCGGGCGCGTATGCCCTGCGCACCCGGGGCCGAGCCGACCGCGAGCAGATCTGGGCGGGAATGGCGCGTGAATCGGCGCACCAGCTGGGCACGCCGATCTCGAGCATGAGCGGATGGATCGAGCTTCTTCGCGAAGCTGGCGGGGATGCGATGACGGAGAGCGCGCTGGCGCACATGGACGGCGATCTCGAGCGTCTCAAGCGCGTCGCCAACCGATTCGAGAGGATCGGCAGGCCCCCGCGGAAGGAGAAGGTGGACATGGGAGATCTGGTCGAGCGTGTCGCGACCTATTTCCGTGCCCGCGTTCCCACTCTCGCGCAGCGGGTGACGGTGCGATCATCCCGTGGCGACGGGCCGCTGGTAGTGAGCGGTGACCCGGTACTTCTCGAATGGGCGATCGAATCCCTCGCCAAGAATGCGATAGACGCGCTTGCCGGCCGCGATGGGCAGGTAGAGATGTCCGCCATGGCGCTGCCGGAAGGCCGCGTGCGGGTCCGGGTGAGCGACAACGGGCCGGGAGTGCCGCAAGAGCTCGGCAACAGGATCTTCGAGCCCGGCTTCAGCACCAAGGAACGTGGATGGGGTATCGGGCTTCCCCTGGCGCGGCGGATCGTGCGTGACAACCACGGCGGCGAGCTCGTGCTCACCCCGTCCGAACGCGGAGCAACATTCGATATTATCTTGAGTTGATGAATGAAACGCTGGATGCCACCGGGTCTTCCGCCTCTTCCGGTGATGCAGAGCCCCTCGCGCGGCTCAACCCTGCACAGCGCGAGGCCGTACTCCACTTCGAAGGCCCACTTCTCGTAATAGCCGGCGCCGGCTCCGGCAAGACGCGCGTGCTGACCACGCGCATCGCGCGCCTGATTCAGCATCACGGAGTGGATCCGACTCGAATTCTGGCCGTCACCTTCACCAACAAGGCCGCGGGCGAGATGCGCCAGCGCATCGTGAAGCTGGTGGATTCCGATCTGAAGGGCATGTGGTGCGGAACGTTCCACGCGATCGGCGCGCGCATGCTGCGCGCGAATGCGGCGTCTGTCGGCCGCACACCCAACTTCACGATCTACGACGAAGACGACACGCTCGGCGCGGTCAAGCGGGTCATGGAAAAGGTCGGTGTCTCCCCGAAGCAGTGGACACCGAAATCCATCGTCTCTCCGATCTCGGACGCGAAGAACGCACTCGTCACTCCTGCCGAGTACCAACAGGTCGCTCTGGATCCGCTGTCGCGCGCCGCTGCCGCCGTTTACGCCGCACTCGAGCCTGCGCTTCGCGCTGCAAATGCCGTGACCTTCGATGACCTTCTCGTGCTGCCCGTACAGGTGCTTCGCGAGAACGCTCCCGTCCTGGACCGCTACCGGCAGAAGTTCCAGTTCATCCTGGTGGATGAATACCAGGACACCAACCGCGCGCAGTTCCAGTTCATCAAGCTGCTCGGCGGCGGCCACGGCAATGTCTGCGTGGTAGGAGACGACGATCAGTCCATCTACGGCTGGCGCGGCGCGGATATTCGCAACATCCTCGACTTCGAGAAGGAATTCGCGTCGGCGCGCGTCGTGAAGCTCGAGGAGAACTATCGTTCTACTTCGTCCATCCTTGACGTCGCCAACGCCGCCATCAGCGCGAACGTCGGCCGTCGCGGAAAAACGCTTCGCTCAACAAAGCCCGGCGGTGAGAAGGCGACGCTTTATGCCACGCTCGACGAGCGCGACGAGGCAGACATGGTGGTGGACGAGATCCGTTCGCGCCAGGCGTCGGAGAAGCGCTCGCTCCGCGATTTCGCGATTCTCTATCGCACCAACGCGCAGAGTCGTGCTCTCGAGGATGGGCTGAGAAAGAACGCCATTCCTTACCGGCTCGTGGGCGGAGTCCGGTTCTACGACAGAAAGGAGATTCGCGATCTGATGAGCTATCTCAAGCTCATCGCGAACCCTTCGGACAACGAAGCATTCCGCCGCGCGGTCTCGGTTCCCCGGCGCAAGCTCGGTGAGACTACCATCGAGGCGCTCGGCGAGATCGCGACCCGTGCCGGCGTCAGCATGCTCGAAGCAGCGGGACGCGCCGATCTTCTCGACAGACTTCGCGGCGCCGCGCAGGCGGGGCTTCAGGAGTTCGCCGCGCTCATCCACCGGCTGCGCGACAGAGCGCGTGAAGCCAGCGTTGACGAGCTGCTTCGCGAGCTGGTGGACGCCATCCGCTATGGCGACTACCTGCAGGCCGACTCGCCGGAGACGGCACGGGACAGAAGCGAGAACGTCAGCGCGCTCATTGACGGCGCGGCCGAGACCGTCGTGGACGATGGAGGCGAAGTCGGACTCACGCCGCTCGATCATTTTCTTCAGCGCGCCATGCTCGTCGCGCAGACAGACGCTCTCGATCCGAATGCGGACGCCGTGAGTCTGATGACGCTTCATAATGCCAAGGGGCTCGAGTATCCGGTCGTGTTCGTGACTGGTCTCGAGGACGGATTGTTCCCCGGCGCAAGCTCGATGGAGGACGCGGATCGGTTGGAGGAGGAGCGTCGTCTTTTCTACGTCGGCATCACGCGTGCCGAGCGCAAGCTGTACCTCTCGTTTGCTGAGAGTCGCAGGCGAAACGGTCAGATGATGCAGTCCCTGCGGTCCCGCTTCCTGGGCGATATTCCCCCCGCCATGCTCGAGGAGAAAAAGACGCTCAAGCTCCGGTCGACCGGAAGGATGACATTCTCGCGCGACGCGATGTCGCGCAACGAGGGATTCGGGCAGACCGCATGGCGTGGCGGGCCCTCCCGCCAGTCACACGAGGTTCCGGCGTGGCGCGGCTCGAAGGCAGCGGCCGTCGAGGCAGCCGATTCCGCGCCCGCCTATTTTTCCGGTGAGCGGATCCGGCACAGGCTCTTCGGCGGCGGACGCATCGAGGAAGTCTCCGGAACCGGCAGGGACGTGAAGGCCGTAATCGAATTCGACGATGCCAACGTCGGACGCAAGACTATCAAACTGGCATACACAACTCTGGAGCGGGGACAGGGCTGATGGCTGTCACACACGATGACGTGCGCCACGTCGCGGAGCTCGCGCGGCTGGGAGTGGACGAGGACCGCCTCGACCACCTCGTCGCCGAGCTCAACGGCATCCTCGAACATATGGACGTGCTGTCGCAGGTTGACACGACGGAGAGCGAGAAGACGATCTCCGCGCCGACCGAGTGCACTCCCCTCCGCTCCGATTCGAGCGGCCCGATCCCTCTGCTGTCACCTCTCGAGAGCTTCGCCGCATCCATGCGCGACAGACTCTTTCTCGTGCCGCGACTCGCGACTCACGAGGACGACGCCGGCCGCACACCATGAATACGTCCGAATTTGCATCTCTTCGGGCGACAGCGATTGCGGCGCGTGTCGGGGATGGCAGCCTCGCGCCGGCGGATGTCGTGCAGGCCAGCTTCGCGCGCGCCGCTGTAGCGGGCGCCGGTCGCGACGAGCTCAACATGATTCTGTGGAGCGATCGCGATCAGGCGCTTCGCGACGCCGCCGGGCTTGCCGAGGGCATGGCCCGCGCGGGAACCGGCGGCCGGCTCGCCGGTGTGCCCATCGCCCTCAAGGACAACATCGCCACGCTTTCGCTGCCGACTACCTGCGCGTCGAAGATCCTCGCCGGCTACGTCAGCCCGTACGAAGCGACCGCGGTGACGCGGCTCCGCGAAGCCGGGGCGATAGTCGTTGCGAAAACCAACATGGACGAGTTCGCGATGGGCTCGTCCACTGAGAACAGTGCGTACGGACCGGCGAGAAACCCGCACGACATCCGGCGCGTTACTGGCGGCTCTTCGGGCGGATCGGCGGCGGCGGTGGCTTCCGGCATCACCCCGATTGCTCTCGGATCGGAGACGGGCGGATCGGTCAGACAGCCCGCGGCTTTCTGCGGCGTAGTGGGAGTGAAGCCGACATACGGCCGCGTCAGCCGCTACGGCCTCGTCGCATTCGCGTCTTCCCTCGACCAGATCGGCACGTTTGCCGCGAATGTGGACGATGCGGCGCTCGCTACGGAGATCATCGCCGGCGTCGATCCGAAGGACTCGACGAGCTCTTCGGTCACGGTCGGATCTTACCGCGACCAGTTCCTCTCCATCGCCAGCTCTCCGGCTCCGCTCGACGGCCTCACGATCGGTGTGCCGGAGGAATACTTCCCGGAAAATCTCGATGCCGGCATTCGTCGTCAGTGTGAGCGGGCGATAGATGCGCTCAAGTCGGTCGGCGCAAAGGTCGTGGACGTCAAGCTGCCCCACACGAGCCTGGCGATACCCGTCTACTACATCGTTGCGCCCGCCGAGGCGTCGTCCAACCTCGCGCGCTTCGATGGAGTGCGCTACGGCCATCGCTCGTCTCGCGGTTCGACTCTTCGCGAGATGTTCGCCGAGACCCGGTCAGAGGGATTCGGGCCCGAGGTGACGCGCCGCATTCTGCTTGGAACTTACGTGCTCTCGGCGGGCTACTACGACGCCTATTACCGGAAAGCGCAGGCAGTGCGCGCGCTGATCACGCGCGATTTCGGAAACGTGTTTGGAACCGGCATCCACGCGCTGTTCACGCCGACTACGCCGACCACGGCGTTTTCGATCGGCGCGGTCACCGATCCATACGAGATGTACCTGAGCGACATCTTCACTGTCACCGCGAACCTCGCGGGCGTACCGGCAATGTCAATTCCGATCGGTAGGGAAGGCGGATTGCCCGTCGGCGGGCAGATCATCGCCGGCCATTTTGCCGAGTCCACGATGTTCCGCGTTGCATACGCGCTCGAGGCGGCACTCGGCGGGGAGGCGCACAAGTGAGCTCGACGCGCTATGAGATGGTCGTCGGGCTCGAGGTTCACGTTCAGCTCAAGACGAAGAGCAAGGCGTTCTGCGGCTGCTCTACGGATTTCGGAGCTGCGCCGAACTCGAACACGTGTCCTGTCTGCCTCGCGCTGCCCGGAGCGCTTCCCGTGCTGAACGAAAAGGCCGTCGAGCTCGCAGTGCGCGCGGCGCTCGCGCTCGGATGCACACTTCATCCCGTCTCGATCTTCGCGCGCAAGAATTACTTCTATCCCGATCTCCCGAAGGGCTACCAGATCTCGCAGTTCGATCAGCCTCTCGCTACAGGCGGCAGTGTGACAATCGACATCGGCGAAGGCGAGAAGAAGATCGGTGTGACGCGTGTGCACATGGAGGAGGATGCCGGGAAATCGCTTCACGACAGGTATCCCGGAGCGACCGCCATAGACCTCAACAGGGCAGGTGTGCCTCTCATCGAGATCGTGAGCGAGCCGGACATGCGGTCCTCGAAGGAAGCGGGCGCGTACCTCCGCACGTTGCGGCAGATCCTGCACTATGTGCGCGTCAGCGACGTGAGCATGGAAGAGGGAAGCCTGCGTGTGGACGCGAACGTCAGCGCGCGCCCCATCGGCCAGAAGGAGCTCGGCACGAAGACCGAGGTCAAGAACATGAACTCGTTCTCCGGCGTCGAGCGCGCTCTCGACTTCGAGTTCGCGCGACAGCGCGCGCTGCTCGATCGCGGAGAGATGGTCACACAGCAGACGTTGCTATGGGATGCGGCGAAAGGAGAGGCGCGCGTCAGCCGGACCAAGGAGGGAAGCCACGACTATCGGTACTTCCCGGAGCCGGATCTGGGCCCGCTCGTGCTCGACACCGAATGGGTCAACGGAATCAGGTCGTCGATTCCCGAGCTGCCGGGCGCGCGCAAGGGACGCATCGCAACCGAGTACGGGATCGGTGCCGGGGAGATCGAGCAGCTGACGTCCAACCCGGCGCTCACCGATTATTTCGAGAGCACCGCGCGCGAGTCAGGAGATCCGAAAGCCGCGGCCAACTGGGTGATGGGCGAGGTTCAGGCGGCGATCAATGCGACGGGGACTCAGATCGAAACGCTGCGCGTCCGCCCGGCTGATCTGGCACAGCTCATCAAGCTCATCGGCGATGGCCTCGTCAGCCACGCTGCAGGCAAGAAGATATTCGCACTGATGGTGGAAACCGGAAAGCCCGCGGCGCAGATCGCGCACGACTCGGCGCTCCTCCAGGTGGGCGATGACACAGCGCTCGCCGGCTGGATCGACGAAGTTCTGCGCGAGCACCCGGAAGAGGCCAGGCGCTATCTCGCCGGCGAGCGGAAGCTGCAGGGAGTACTTGTCGGAATGGTAATGAAGAAGTCGGCGGGAAAGGCCGACCCCAAGCGCGTGAATCAGCTGCTGATGTCGCGGGTGGGCGCCGGATAAACCGGCTCACCGAGTTTCGACGAGTAGGTGAGCGTGGACGCGGGCATTCCGAAATACGCGCGGGCCTTGTCCACCACGACCGCCTCGTCACCCGCCCGCAGCGCGGCACGCCTGACGCGCTTTGCTTCGCGCAGTGCGTCGAGCCCCGCCGGATCGAGCGAGTACGGCTCCGCCCCATCGAACCTGTTGAACAGGTCCACGATGTAGTCGTACGAGCGCGTCATGTACGCGCCGATCTCGTTCTGCGGCAGGTCCCAGCGGCTTTTTTCCGACACCATCTGAAAGATCCGCTGCCATGACTCGGTATCGGTGACGTACACCATGCCCCGGAATATTCGGCGGTTGGTCGGTGTGCTGAAGATCGTCGGGCTCAGAATTCTGTCGAGATGCCCGTCGGAAGCCGAATGATCGAGGAGAATGATCTCTCTCGCGCGCCGACTGAATCGCTCGCCCACATGCGTGTCAATGCGGCTCTCCCAGTAGCTGTGGCCGAGCGCAGCCGTGGTGGACGTTATCGCGAGCTGATGCGGAACGAAATAGTTGTGCGCGACCGTATCTGCCGCGAGATGCGCGAGATAGCCGAGTCCGAACGCGCGCATCGGCTCGGGCCCGGCCTCGTTGTAGATCTCGAGGCCGACATTCCACGAATGGCAGTGACGTCCGGCTGCGGCGTATTTCTTCGCGATGCTCGTGTCGGCGGCGATGCTTCCATAAAGAAAATCATACGGGAACGCCGCGATTGTCTGTGCGATTGACGACGGCAGGAGCGACAGCGACCGCATGATCGCTTCGCCGAGAAAGATATGGGTGCCCGGAGTCCACGCGTGTGCTGTGGAGGGCGTGGCGGCGATCGCGATGAGTGCGACGCCGGCCACGCAGAACAGGAACACCAGGGGCTGTCGAGCCGACAGCCGTATGGCCAACCTAGATCCCGATCCGCTTGCGCTGCCGCCGGACCGCTTTGCGGAGGTCGTTCATCTCGGCGCGGACAACGTCGTTGATCGCCTCGCGTGCGCCATCTACGTACTCGCGCACAGAGTCGGCGATGTCGTCAACCGGTACGGAGTCCATGAGCTCTTCGCCGCGCTCGCGGGCAGCGTGATACCCGCGTGCCGACCGCTCGCCGGCCCACCCGGCGGCGTCCCGCCCGCGCTCCGCGGCCCATCGGGCTCCCGGAGCTGTGCGCTCACCCGCCCAGCGTGCGCCTCCGAGGCCGGCAAGAGCGGCCCACTTCGCGCCCCTGCCCGTCGCGCTCAGCATCGGCGCGATCGGCCGGCGGCCGCTCGGTCCTGTGCGGAAGATCAATGTCACTACGGCCCCCACGACTGCGCCGAGAAGGGCCGCGGTCAGGAGGTCAAACTGCTGCTCACTCTCGCCTTCCGAAGTCGTCTCGCGGACGGACGCGCGGGCGTGGCTTCTCCCACTCGGAGTCGCCTTCAATGTATCTGTCATCCAGATCCTCCTCCTTATCGAATGCTTCATGAATGCCGGTGCGAACGCCGCGCAGCGTGGACGCGGTGGACACGAACGCGGCCTCCGCCTCCTCCTGCACCACTGCCAGGAGCGCGTTGAGCTCCTTCACGCGGTCCTCGGCCGCGGCGACCGAGGCGACGAGCTTCTGATTGGCGGCGGCGATCGTCTGGCTCACCTGCTGCACGTCAACGCGGATCGACGTCGAGATGTAATTCACGTTGTCGGCGATCGTGCTGGCGTGCCGCATGATCGGATTGATGTCGCCATAAATCCGGTCGAGCATGTCGCTGACCTTCGCGTAGCTCTTCCGAAAATTCCACGCCGCGGGGACCAGAGCCACCGCGAGAATCAGCAGCGCGATCGAAGCGAGCCCGCTGGCGTACGTCGTGAGCTTCTCGAACGTGGACGCTTCCGACTGCACTTGCTTCGTGATGATCGTGTCGGGGAGCGCAGCGGCGGCCTGCAGCAGCCAGTGTGCTCCCGTCGTCAGCCATTCCGTCATACGCGCGTTGTGTGCAAGGGTAAGGCCATCCCCGGCCATCGTTGTGTGAAACGGTACAAAGAGTGCTACGCGCAATATATTAGCGCAACCGCGCCCACGTTCCGGCTCTGGCCACGCGGTTGAACGATCGTGAGCCTTCCCCGCATCTGATGAGAGAAATGCCCGCTGTCCAATATATCGTAGAGGGAGGGCGCACCCTCCACGGCACCATCCGCCCTTCGGGGAACAAGAACGCAGCACTTCCGATCGTCGCCGCCGCGCTGATCTCGGACAAACCCGTCCACCTCGAGAATGTCCCGCACATCCGCGACATCGAGACGCTGATGGAGCTCATCGCCTCCGTCGGAGCATCGGTCCAGTGGACCGGCGACAACTCACTGCGAATCGAAGCGAAGGAGCTCACCGCTCGGGACCTCGACGCCGGACTGTGCGCCAAGATCCGCGCATCCATCCTCCTCGCCGCACCGCTGCTCGTGCGCTGCGGCGAGATCATTCTCCCACCCCCCGGCGGCGACGTGATCGGACGACGGCGGCTCGACACGCATTTCCTCGCTCTCGAGCAGCTCGGCGCCAAGGTCACGCTCGGGGAAGGCCTGCTCCGGCTGTCGGTAAAGGAATTCCGTGGCGCCGATGTGTTCCTCGACGAGCCAAGCGTTACGGCGACCGAGAATGCCCTCGTCGCCGCCTGCGCCGCCTCGGGCAGAACGATCCTGCGCAATGCCGCGAGCGAGCCGCACGTTCAGGATCTCGCGAACTTTCTCCGCGCGCTCGGCGCCGAGATCAGCGGCGTCGGAACCAACTGCATCACCATCGAGGGAGGGCGGCCGCTCGGGAAGACCGAGGTCACGCACAGGATCGGTCCCGATCACATCGAGGTCGGCTCGTTCATCGGTCTCGCCGCTGTGACTCGTTCCGAGCTGCGCATCGAGCAGGCGGGGATCGAGCACCTGCGCTCCACGCGCATGGGATTCGAACGGCTCGGCATCGTCTGCGAGGTGGACGGCGACGATCTGATTGTTCCCGCGAAGCAGACACTCAAGATTCAGGCGGACATGGGCGACCACGTGCCGAAGCTGGAAGACCAGCCATGGCCGGCTTTCCCGGCCGACACCATGTCCATCGCGATTGTCACGGCGACGCAGTGCGAAGGGTTGATCATGATGCACGAGAAGATGTTCGAGTCCCGGCTCTTCTTCGTTGACAAGCTCATTGCGATGGGCGCGAGGATCGTGCTGTGCGATCCGCATCGCGCGCTCGTGTCCGGCCCTTCGCGGCTTCGCGGCGCCACTCTCGACTCTCCCGACATCAGAGCCGGCATGGCGCTGCTCATCGCCGCTCTCTGCGCGGAAGGGAAGAGCGTGATTAACAACGTCGGTCAGATCGAGCGCGGCTACGAACGGATCGATCATCGTCTGCGTGCGCTCGGCGCGTCCGTCGAGCGCGTCGCCGACCGGCGCAAGTGAGGGGCGGTCCACGACAGGCATTGAATCACCAGGCGGTGCGCCGATGACGGCCGCCCCCGGATCCATTCCGCGACAGGACGTTGCTGAATTCGCGGGGTTCGGCATCGGCGCGTTCACGACGACGCGTGATGCGGGAACGTTCAGCTTTTCGGGCCCCGATCCCGTCGGCGAAGTCATGGCGCGATGGACCGGACTGCAGGAGGAGCTGAGCGCCCAGGCCCGCCGCATGGTGATCGGAAGACAGGTGCAAGGCTCGAACGTGCTCACCCACCGCGGAGGATGGGAAGGACTTCTCCGCACGGGAGAGGCGGACGGGCACCTCGCGGCGGAGCGGGGAATCGTGCTCACAGTCTCCGTCGCCGACTGCGTTCCGATTTTCATCGCCCACCCGAGCGGGATAGTCGCCCTTCTCCATTCCGGCTGGCGCGGCACGGTCGCACGGATCATTGACGCCGGCATCAGCGCCTACGCGCGTCTCGGCATGCCCCCCGACGAGCTGAAAGTCCACCTCGGACCGGCGATCTGCGGCCGGTGCTACGAAGTGAGCGCCGAAGTAAGGGCACAGTTCACCGGCCAGCCCGTCAATCGTCCCGGCAAGGTGGACATCCGCTCACTCATCGCCGAGCACGCGAGGGAAATCGGCGTAACCGACGTGAGCGTGAGCTCCGACTGTACCCGCTGCGACAACGACCGATACTTCTCGCACCGTGCGGGCGACACCGGCAGGCAACTAGGGGTGATCGTAGCCGGGCTCTGGTAGGATGATCGCGCTCGCCCTCATCGCCTTGACTCTATAAGTAGCGAGGCCTAGATTGCCATGAGTCGCGCGACGATCGCCGCGGACGGAAATGTGGGGATGCCCCCCACATTTTTTTGTTTCGTGAAGGTGGCTCGAAAGAACATGAGCGAAGCGCCACAAGACATTGTCGTTTCAGAACTTGCCCCGCTTGGACTGGAGCTTTTTGAACTCCGGACTGGGGGCACGAAAAACCGGCCTGTCCTCGATGTTCGCATCGAGCGAAAGGACGGCGAGAAGATCACTGTTGACGATTGCGCACGGGCATCACGCGCGATCGAGGCGAAGCTGGATGCGGGGAACGCCGTGGGCACGAGATATGTCCTCGAGGTCTCCTCGCCCGGGGTCGAAAGACCTCTCCGGAATGCCGCCGACTGGGGGAAGTTCGTGGGCCGCGATGCGGTTGTCACGACTGACTCCATCGAAGGCGCCGCGGGACTGAGCTCGAAAGAGGTTCGCATTGCCAGGGTCGAAGGGGATCCGGGCGCAGAAATTGTCATTGTCGAAGACGCGTCGGGCGCTGCCCATCGTGTTCCGCTTGCCGCGGTCAGAAAGGCGCGGCTGGCATTCAACTGGAAAAGGTAAGGAGCGGGGATGGCCGGTTCACTTGAAATCCTGACTGCAATCAGGGAGCTGACGAACACGAAGCAGCTCGACCGCACGGAGCTGCATGGTCTGCTGTTCGACGGCATCACAGCCGCACTCGCGAAGAAACACGGCCCGACGGTTCAGGCCGAAGTGGATATCGACGAGGACAAGGGCACGATCAGAATCGTGCGCCTTCGCACTGTCGTTGCCGAGGTCACCGATCCGGCTCGCGAGGTCTCGCTCGAAGAGGCGCGCTTCGAAGACCCGGAGTTCCAGGTCGGCGACGTTCTCGAGAATCCCGTCGATTTCGCCGAGTTCGGACGCATGGCCGTGCTCGCCGCCAAGCAGCGCATCATCCAGCGCGTGAGGGAAGGCGAGCGGACCAAGATCCGCGACGAGTTCACGAGCCGCGTCGGTGATCTCCTGTCGGGCGAAGTACAGCAGATCGAGCGCGGCAAGCTCGTCATCATGCTGAACAAGTTCCGAGAGGCGGAAGCGGTGATCCCGTACCGCGAGCAGAACCATCGCGAGCATTTCCATCAGGGTGATCCGCTGCGCGCCGTGCTCAAGCGCGTCGAGGAGACTCCTAAGGGACCGCGCCTCATGCTGAGCCGCGGCGACCCGATGTTTGTCAAGGCGCTGTTCAAGCTCGAGGTTCCTGAGATCCAGCAAGGCATCGTCGAGATTCGCGCTGCGGCGCGCGAGGTCGGCAATCGCACCAAGATCGCGGTCTTCTCACGCGACGACTCGGTAGATCCGGTGGGCGCGTGCGTCGGCCTCAAGGGCTCGCGCGTGCAGGCCGTCGTCAACGAGCTGGGCGGTGAGAGAATCGACATCGTGCCGTGGTCCGCGGATCCCGAGCGCTTCGCCAAGCTGGCGCTCGCGCCGGCTCGCGTTGCGCGCGTGTTCAGCGACGCCGCGACGAAGACGATTCAGGCAGTGGTGGACGAGGATCAGCTTTCGCTCGCGATCGGCCGCAACGGTCAGAATGTGCGACTGGCGTCCGAGCTCACCGAGTGGAAGATCGAGCTCTACTCGAGCCGCGAGTGGATGGAGCGCGGCTCCGAACAGCAGCTCTTTGCGCCGCTTCCGGGCGAGGGCGAAGAGAACGTCAACCCGCGCCTCTCCGAGATCGAAGGTCTCGAGCCGGCTACGGTTGCCGTCCTCGAGGAGGCGGGTTACCGCACGCTCGACGACATCATTGATCTCGAGCGCGAGGACTTCCTGCGTCTTGCCGGTATTGCGCCCGAGGAGGCCGATCGGCTGATGACGATCATCAACGAGCTGACGACGGAGGATGGTGGCGGCGAAGAGGTGAGCGACGCTGTGGCGGCGGAGATTCCGGAGCCGCCTCAGGCCGACTCCGATACCCCGGCCGCGAGCGCAACGGTCGGCAGTGACGGTGGAGCGGGAGACGCGACGAACGCCACCGACGGAGAGTCGGGCGCCAAGTCCGATGCCGCTTCCGCGCCGCGCAGCAAGCGCGGAGAGAAAAAGGGCGAATGACGGACGACGTCGCCAAGCGGAAAGTGCTGGGCCTCGTAGGTCTGGGACTCCGCGGGCGGCATGCCGTTGTTGGAGTACAGCAGGTGAGGGATGCGGCGAAACGGGGCAAGCTCAAAGTTGCGCTTGTGGCGAGCGACGCATCGCAGAATAGTTTGGACAAGGTTTCGGGACTGCTCGTCGCGCGCGGCGTGCCGGTGATCGGAGAGTTGTCTGCTTCCGAGCTCGGCGGCGTGGCCGGACGCGAGGCGGTCGCAGTGATCGGAGTTACGAATGCGGGACTGGCCAGAGGAATCGTTACCGCGATTCCACCGGTCGGAGAAATCGCTGGTGAAAGTGGCAAGCGGGCGGCTCGACCATCGGGCCGTCGGGATTCAAGGAGGTAGTGTTTTGAGCAAGCTTCTCGTGAACGACCTGGCGGGCGAGTTCGGGATATCAGTCGATGAGGTGATCAACCTCCTTCGACAGATGGATGTCCCCTTTCGCAGCCATATGACACCGCTCTCGGACGACCAGGTCGCCCGCATCAGAGCCCGGTGGGAGCGCGAGAAGAGAGTCCGGGCCACCACCCCTGCCGCCGCTCCCGCGCGTCGCCGTCGAGGTACCGCCGCTGTCGAAGCGCCGGCACCCGCTCCCGAGCCGGCTCCGGAGACAGCCGCAGGACGCCGCCGCCGCCGCGCCGCTGACGCCGCTCCCGCTCCTGTCGAGCCGGAGACTTCTGCCGTCGCCGATGTAAGCGCGGAGCCGGTACCAGCGCCGCGTCGTCGCGCGGCCGCACCTGCCCCCGAGGCTGTGGCTCAGGCCGAGCCGTCCGCAGAGCCTTCGGAGCAGGCCGCCCCTCGCGCCGCACCCGCACCCGCGCCGGCCTCGGCTGTCTCCGATGTCTCCGATGTCTCCGATGTCTCTGAGGCGCCCACTCCGCGCGCCGCCGCCCCGCAGGGGGCGCCGCCAGCGTCTCCGGGCGCATCCGCGCCGCCAGCTCAGTCCACTGCGCCGAGCGCTCCGGCTGCGCTTGATCGTCAGCGTCCGCGGCCGATCGTTCCTGGCGCACCGCGTCCTCGCCCAGTCGCGACGGGCACGCCGTTCACTCCGCCTCGTCCGGTCGCGTCCGCGGCCCCGGGAGCAGGCGCCGGATTCCCCGGTGCCCGCCGCGATGACCGCCCGCGTCCGGGTGGCGACGATCGCGCACGCCGCGGCAAGAAGGGCAAGCGCGGCTCGGTGGATCAGGAAGCGGTGTCATCGAGCATCTCGAAGACGATGACCGCGCTACGGGGCACAGCGCCCCGCCGGGGCGGACCCCGCCGTGCCGACGATGCAAGCTATCGCGAGGAGATGGAAGCGCAGCGCGTGGCAGCCGTCGAGCGCGAGAAGAAGACGGTACACGTCAACGAGTTCATCACGGTCAGCGAGCTCGCCGGCATCCTCAAGATCCCCGCGACGCAGATCGTCGGATTCGCGTTCAAGAATCTCGGCTTGATGGTCACGATCAACCAGCGACTCGACTTCGATCAGATCGAGCTCATCGCCGGCGAGTTCGGATTCCAGGCAGTGAAGGAAGAGGAGTACACCGCTGGCCTCGAGGAAGCCGTCGTCGTCGAGAACCCCGAGGATCTCGAGCCGCGTCCGCCCGTCGTGACGATCATGGGTCACGTCGATCACGGAAAGACCTCGCTTCTCGATTACATCCGCAAGGCGAACGTCGTCGCCGGCGAGTCAGGCGGAATCACGCAGCACATCGGCGCGTATCACGTCACGCTGCCGTCCGACAAGCACATCACCTTCCTCGACACGCCGGGCCACGAAGCGTTCACGGCCATGCGCGCGCGCGGCGCCCAGGTCACGGACATCGTCGTGCTCATGGTCGCCGCCGACGATCAGGTGATGCCTCAGACGATCGAAGCGATCTCGCACGCCAGGAACGCCGGTGTGCCGATGATCGTCGCGATCAACAAGATCGATCTTCCCTCCGCCAATCCCGGAAAAGTGAAGCAGGATCTTCTCCAGCACGGCGTCGTGCTCGAGGAGTTCGGCGGCACCACTCTCTCCAGCGAGATCTCGGCGAAGAAGGGAACAGGCGTGGACTCCCTGCTCGAGCAGATTCTGCTGCAGGCGGAGATTCTCGATCTCAAGGCCAACCCGAACCGCCGCGCTGTCGGCGCCGTCATCGAAGCGCAGCTCGATCCCGGCAAAGGACCTGTCGCCACGGTGCTCGTCTCCGCCGGAACGCTGCATGTCGGCGACGACTTCATCTGCGGCATGTACTCGGGTCGCGTTCGCGCGCTGCTCGATGAGCGCGGCAAGGCGCTTAAGTCCGCTGGCCCCGCGATCCCCGTGCAGATTCTCGGAATAGGCGGCGTGCCGATGGCCGGAGACCAGTTCGTGGTGGTCGAGGATGCGATGGAGTCGCGCGAGATCGCGCAAACTCGCCAGCGGCTCGACCGCGAGGCCAAGAGCCGCCGCACGTCCAAGAGCATCGTATCGCTCGAGGACTTCATGAACGCCGCAGCGGCGGGCGAGAAGCGCACACTGCGCGTGGTCATCAAGGCGGACCAGGGCGGCCCGGCGGAAGCGCTCGCCGACGCCCTCGCACAGCTGTCGCATGATGAAGTCTCGGTGGACGTCATCCACCGCGGCGTCGGCTCGATCACGGAGAGCGACATCCTGCTCGCGCGCGCATCCGGCGCGATCATCGTCGGGTTCCATGTGCGTCCCGACAACAACGCCCGCGCCGCCGCCGAGCGCGAAGGCGTGGACATCAAGCTGTACAAGGTCATCTACGAAGCGGTCGAGGACGTTCGCGCCGCGCTCGAGGGAATGCTCAAGCCCGAGGAGCGCGAAGTGGTGCTCGGCGAGGCGGAAGTGCGGGAGACGTTCAAGGTTCCGCGCATCGGGCTCATCGCCGGGTGCTCGGTTCGCAGCGGGCTGATCAACCGCCAGGCGCGCGCCCGCGTGATCCGCGACGGCGTGGAGGTGTACGACGGGAACATCGGCTCACTCCGCCGTTTCAAGGACGACGTCAAGGAAGTGCGCGAAGGATTCGAGTGCGGTATCGGTATCGAGAACTTCAACGACATCAAGGTGGGCGACGTCATCGAGTGCTATCGCAAGGAGCAGGTTGCGCGCACCCTGGCGTCGACTGCCTCTGCGTAATAATCGTCGCGCGGACCGTGTGGCCGAGGCGGTCCGCGAGGAGATAGCGACGTTCCTCGCCGAGTCAGTAAAGGATCCCCGCATCGTCGGCTTCGTGACGGTGACGGGAGTTGACATCACTCCCGACCTGCGTCACGCGAAGGTTTTCGTGAGCGTGATGGGAAGCGACACCGAAAAGGAAGCGACCTTCGCCGGGCTCGCGAGCACGGCGTCCCACCTTCGCTCGCGCGTCGGCCGGGCACTCCGGCTCCGCGTCGCGCCCGAGATCAACTTCCGCGAAGACGACAGCGTCGCGCGGGCAGCGCGCATCGAGTCGCTGCTCGCGGGGATCAAGGCGGGGTCGCCGCAGGCGCCCGCTCCGGCCGAACCTTCTTCGCCAGCCTCCTCAGGCGAAGACACGGACGACTGAGGGCGCGCGAGTGTCGGCGCGCCCTGAAGGACTCCTGCTGGTGGACAAGCCCGCAGGCATCACGTCCCACGATGTCGTGCAGTTCGTCCGCCGCGTGTATGGTGAGCGCAGCATAGGCCACCTCGGGACCCTCGATCCGTTCGCCACGGGTCTTCTCGTTCTGCTCATCGGACGGTCGACGAGACTCTCGACGTTCATCGTGACGGACCCGAAGGTCTACGATGCAACGATCCGGTTCGGCGCCGAGACGGATACCGACGACTGTACGGGAGCCGTGATTCGCGAGGCCGCAGCTCCAGCCCTCAACACGGTCGCAAGCGCGATTCCATCTTTCACAGGCGACATCCTCCAGGTGCCGCCGGCCTACTCCGCCAAGTCGGTGGACGGCACGCGCGCGTATGATGCAGCGCGGCAGGGTGAACCACTCGATCTTCCTCCTGTACGCGTGCGCGTGGACGGGTGGACGATCGTTGCCGCGCGCCCAACGGAGATTGACGTCACGATAACTTGCGGCACCGGCACATATATCCGCGCACTGGCCCGCGATCTCGGCCGCTCGACGGGCAGTGCGGCCCATCTCTCCGCGCTGCGCAGGGCGAGGAGCGGCCCGTTCGATGTGAGCGACGCTGTGACGATGGATCAGCTGCGAGTTGCTCCACCTCCGCTCAGAGCATTGACCGTGATAGCCTCGCATGGCTGACGCGGAGCTCGAGCTGTCCGAATCGGGGCTTCCACCGACGGTCACAGGTACGGTCGTCACCGTCGGGACTTTCGATGGCGTCCACCGCGGCCACCTCGACGTGTTACGACGCCTCGTCGCACGGGCGAGAGAGAGAGAGCTGCCCAGCCTCCTCGTCAGCTTCGATCCGCATCCGCTCGAAATCGTGAATCCGGCCGCGGCGCCTCTCCTTCTCACGACCAGCGAGGAAAAGCTCGAGGTGATTGCCGAGACCGGAGTGAACTATTTCGCCATCGTGCCGTTCACGCACAACCTCGCCTCATATGGCGCCGAGGAGTTCGTGGACAGAGTTCTTCTCGCGCGCTTCCGGATGTCGGAGCTGCTGATCGGACACGATCACGGTTTCGGCCACCGCCGGGCGGGGAACATGACCGTTCTCCAATCCCTCGGTGCGGCGCGCGGTTTCAGCGTGGACGTCGTTGACCCGGTGTCGCTCGGCGACGGGCAACACGTTTCGTCCACATCCATCCGGCGTGCGGTGGCGGGGGGCGATCTGCAGCGCGCCGCCGAAGGGCTTGGTCGGCTCTATTCCGTCTCCGGCACCGTCGTCGCGGGCAATTCGCGCGGACGGCAGCTGGGTTTCGCGACGATCAATCTTTCCGATCCGGGAGCGAGGAAACTTCTGCCACCGGAAGGTGTGTATGTGGTGATGGTGCAGACGCCGCTGGGGCGTTTCGGCGCAATGATGAATCTCGGTCCGCGTCCCACATTCGGGGAGAGCGGGCGCACGCTCGAAGCGCATTTGTTCGACGTCACCGCCGATTTCTACGGACGGCGGGTGCGCATCGATTTCGTGTCGTTCCTGCGTGAGACGAGGCAGTTCCCGGACGCTGAGGCGCTGGAGAGACAGCTTGGAAGAGATCGAGAGAGCGCGCTTCGCGCGTTGACTCCCCACGCTGTCTCCGATAATCTTACAGGCTCTGTCAGAACAGCAAATTTCACCCCTTCAGTCGCATGACCCTGAAGTATCGAATACTCATAATCGTCGGCCTGATCCTCGCATCGGCGGCAGCTCTCTTTCCGCGCAACGTGAAGGAGCGCGTAAAGGGGCCCAACGGCTTCGTCTACGATACCGTGAGACGTGTTCCGCTCAAGCGGGGACTCGATCTCCAGGGTGGCATGCACCTCGCGCTCGAAGTGGATGAATCGAAGGGCATCGTCCCGAAGAAAAGCGAGGCGATCGACCGGGCGCTGAAGGTGGTTCGCACTCGAATCGATCAGTTCGGCGTCTCCGAGCCGCTCGTCCAGAAGTCCGGTAACGACCGGATCATCGTCGAGCTGCCGGGTATTGACGATCCGCAGCGCGCGCAGGAAGTCGTCCAGAAGTCCGCCTTCCTCCAGTTCCAGATCACCGACAAGACGCAGGCGCTGGAGAAGGCGCTTCCGCGTCTCGATGCGGCGCTGAAGAACAGGGGCGCAACACCGGCTGTCGCCTCGACGGCGACCAGGGACAGCGCCGGTTCGTCATCGGCGAGCGGCGTGGCCGGCCTCTTCACAAAGGACACGGCGAAGAAACCTGCCGGCGATTCCGCCAAGGCCGACTCCGCGGCGACACCGACTAGCGGTGCGTTCTCGAAGCTCATTCAGCAAGGGCAAATGCCCGGCGAGTATTACGTCGCCGACGGGGATATGCCGACGCTCGAGTTGTACCTCGCGATGCCCGCGGTGCAGGCGGCGCTTCCGCCTGGTAAGGTCATCCGGTTCGGCAGCGATTCGACCCAGCTCGCCAACCGGTGGTATCGCGCCATCTACGTGCTCGATGCGCGGCCGATCATCACCGGTGAGTTTCTCACCGACGCCAAGCCGAACACGTCGCCGACTGAAGGAACGATCGTCGAGTTCCAGTTCAACAACGAAGGCGGACGCAGGTTCCGGAACGAGACCTCCAAGCACATCAAGGATTTCATGGCGATCGTCCTCGACGACCGCGTGATGGGACGTCCTCCGGTGATCCAGAGCGCCATCGGCAGCCGCGGCCAGATCACGATGGGAGGAAAGGGTCTCCAGGACGCATCCGACCTCGCGCTCGTGCTCCGTGCCGGCTCTCTGCCCACGCCGCTCAAGATCGCCGAGATCCGCTCCATCGGCGCCAGCCTTGGCCAGGACTCGGTGTCGAAGGGCATCACGGCGGGAATCATCGCGGTCCTGCTCATCGTCGGCATCATGATCGTGTACTACCGCTTCTCCGGGCTCCTGGCCGTTCTCGCTCTGAGCCTGTACATGCTCTTCACGATGGCCACGCTGGCTGGCTTCGGCGCTGTGCTGACGCTGCCGGGCCTCGCCGGATTCGTCTTGTCCATCGGCATCGCGGTGGATGCCAACGTCCTGATCTTCGAGCGCATACGCGAGGAGCTCGCGCACGGAAAGACGGTCCGCACCGCGGTTGACGAAGGCTTCAAGCACGCGATGAGCGCGATCATCGACTCCAACGTGTCTACCGCTCTGACGGCGGCCGTTCTGTACCAGTACGGCACCGGGCCGGTACGCGGCTTCGCTGTCACTCTTCTCGCCGGTATCGCGGCGTCGATGGTCACCTCGATCTTCGTCGTGCGGACCTTCTACATGATCTGGCTCAACCGCTCCAAGAGCACACAGGCACTGAGCATCTGATGATTCGAATTCTTCACGACACGAGCTACGACTTCATCCGCTGGTGGAAGTGGGCCGTCGGGCTCACCGCCGCCTTCATCGCGCTCGGACTTGGCTCGCTCGCGCTGCAGGGGATCAACTACAGCATCGAGTTCACCGGCGGGACGATGATGCAGGTCGAGTTCTCCAAGCCGGTTGACGTCGCCGCGCTTCGTGCTGCGCTCGACAACGCGGCCATCCACGGGGCCGAGATCCAGCAGTTTGGCACCAACCGAGAGTTCACGATCCGCGCGCAGGAAGCCGAGCAGGCGGGCGCGAAGACAACCGGCGCCGAGACGGTCGCCGGCCGGATCCGGAACGTCCTCACCACAAGGTACGGGTCCGATCAGATCCGCGTCGTACGAACGGAGGCGGTCGGTCCGCGCGTCGGCAGCGAGCTCAGGCGCGATGCCGTGATCGCCATGTTTCTCTCGTTCCTCGTCACCACCGTCTACCTGGCAATCAGGTTCGAGTGGCGCTTCGGCGTGGCGGCGCTCATCGCGACCGGCCACGACGTATTCACAACGCTGGCGTTTCTCAAGCTGCTGCACCTCGAGGTCTCGCTCACCGTGGTTGCCGCGATCCTCACGGTCATCGGCTACTCCCTCAACGACACGATCATCATCTTCGATCGCGTCCGCGAAGATCTTCGCAAGGGCAGGAAGGAAACGCTCTATCAGACCCTCAATCGGGCGATCAACGAGACGTTGCCCCGTTCGATTCTGACCCACGCCACCACTCTTGCGGCGACCCTCGCGCTTCTTTTCTTCGCCGGCGAAGTGATCAGGCCGTTCGCGTGGGTGATGGCGTTCGGTATCTTTACCGGAACGTTCAGCTCGATTTACATCGCGAGCCCGGTGCTGCTCTGGATCGAGA
Source organism: Gemmatimonadaceae bacterium (assembly GCA_030647905.1). Taxonomy (NCBI): domain Bacteria; kingdom Pseudomonadati; phylum Gemmatimonadota; class Gemmatimonadia; order Gemmatimonadales; family Gemmatimonadaceae; species Gemmatimonadaceae bacterium. The sequence goes on from JAUSJA010000008.1 coordinate 176,375, forward strand.
GGAAATGGCCGAGGAAGACGGCAACATCGAAGGGTACATTGACAGCCACGCGCACCTCGCCGACCCGGCGTTCGACGGCGACCGCAGCGACGTAATCCGGCGGGCGAAGGAAAGTGGAGCCGAAGCGATTGTCTGCATCGGCTCCGGCAGCGGCGCCGGGGATGTCCTCGGCGCCGCTCGCGCATCGCGGGACGTCGCGGCCGCCCATCGGGGAGTCGTATGGTTTACGGCGGGAGTCCATCCGCACGACGCGATCGGGTTCGACCCGGCTCGCGACATCCCGGCGCTCCGTGAGCTCGCCGATGAGGGAGCCGTCGCGATCGGCGAGTGTGGCCTCGACTATCACTACGACAACTCTCCCCGTGCCGAGCAGCGCCGCGCATTTGCCGAGCAGCTGCGGCTGGCACGGGAGACGTCGCTGCCGGTCGTCGTTCACACGCGCGACGCGGAGGACGACACGCGAGCGATGCTCGTCGAGGCGGCGGCGGCTGGCGTTGCAGGCGTTCTGCACTGCTACACGGGCTCGCACGAGCTGGCAGGTGCCGCGATCGACGTGGGCTGGTACGTGTCCTTCAGCGGAATCGTCACGTTCCGTAAATGGAGCGACGACGCGCTGCTCCGGCTCGTTCCGGTGGATCGAATTCTGGCAGAGTCCGACGCGCCATATCTCGCGCCGGTTCCGAACAGAGGGAAGCGCAACGAGCCCGCATGGGTCGCACACACCGTCGCGAAGCTCGCTGCGGCCCGCGGAACGACTGGCGACGCGATGGCCGCGTCGGTAGCCGGCAACGCGCGCCGACTCTTCAAGCTGGCGTGAGCCGATCCGATATGAGTAACATTGCCGTCGTATTCACTTTCTGCATGAGCGAGGATTAGCGTGGAGCAAGTAAAGACTGACATGGCGCCGGCTGCGATCGGCCCGTATTCGCAGGCCGTGATCGCCAACGGATTCCTTTTCTCGGCCGGACAGATCGCGCTCGATCCCGCCACCGGCCAGATGGTCGAGGGGGACATCACGCGGCAGACCGAGCGCGTGATGCAGAACCTGCAGGCGGTGCTGGAAGCCTCCGGGCTCGCGTGGAAGGATGTCGTCCGAACCACGGTGTATCTGCACGACATGGCCCATTTCCCGGCGGTCAACGAGATCTACGGAAGGTGGATCGGTGATGCGCGCCCATCCCGGTCCACCGTTCAGGTGACCGCGATTCCGCGCGGAGGACTGGTCGAGATGGACATGATCGCCGCCACCGGCCGTTAACATCTGCAAGGAGTCGTCGTGAGCACATCCAGGACCCGCGAAGAGCTGTTTCGCCTGACGGCATTCGCGCGGTGTGCTGGTTGAGCGTCCAAGATGGGTCCGGGTGACCTGTCCGAGATGCTCGCGCCACTTCCCGCGTCGAAGGATCCGCGCCTCCTCGTAGGCCGCGAGACCTTCGACGATGCGGGAGTGTATCTGCTGTCCGACGAGATTGCGCTCGTCCAGACAGTGGATTTCTTCGCGCCCATCGTTGACGACCCATACGACTTCGGACAGGTCGCCGCCGCCAACGCACTCTCCGACGTGTACGCCATGGGCGGACAGCCGCTCACCGCGCTCAACATCGTCGCGTTTCCGACTGGCGAGATTCCGCTGGCGGTGCTCACCGAGATCCTGCGCGGCGGTCAGGACAAGGTCCATGAGGCCGGCGCGCTCATCGTTGGCGGCCACACCGTTATCGACAGCGAGCTCAAGTACGGCCTGGCGGTGACAGGTCGCGCCCATCCTTCGTTTCTGCTGACGAATGCAGGCGCCAAGCCGGGGGACAGGCTCGTGCTCACGAAGCCGATCGGCAACGGAATTCTCGCGACAGCGCTCAAGCGCGCGTCGGCAGGGGACGAGAAATTCCGGACGATGATGAACGATTCCATCGCCGGCGCGATGCTCGACGGAATGAAGACGCTGAACGGCTCAGCCAGCCGCGCCGCTCTCGCCGCGGGCGCAAAATGCGCCACCGACATCACCGGCTTCGGACTGCTCGGGCACGCGTCCCACATCGCGCGAGGCAGCGGCGTCACGCTGCGCATTCACTCGGCGTCCGTTCGGCGGCTTGCGGGCGCGGAGAACGCGTGGAGCGCGGGTGCGTCGAGCGATGGGTTGAGGCGCAACTCCGAGTACCTCGAGCCGCTGGTCGAATGGGGAACGGTATCCGGCGTGACGCGCGCTCTGCTGTGCGATCCGCAGACGTCGGGAGGGCTCCTCGTCGCCGTGCCTTCCGCGCGTGTTGCGGAGTATCTTTCCCGCGTGAATGGAGCGACTGAAATCGGAGAAGTGATCGAGCGAGACGGATTTGCCATCGCGGTGGACTGAGCATGGGGGTGGATGGGGCCTGGTGGCTTCCCCAGTCTTCAAAACTGGTGTGACCCGACTTCGTCGGGCCGGGTGGGTTCGATTCCCACACTCTCCCGCCACGACTGCATTATCGCTCGGCGTCCTGGTTGTTGCTGTGGCCTTCACGGCCCCCGCGGACGCGGCGGCTCAGCGCGCCGACAGCACTCGTGCGGGCGTGTCGCGAACCGCGCCACGCACCGCCGCCGATACCTCTGCGCAGCGCTCGATTGCGCCCCGCCGTGCGTTTCTCACTTCTCTCATCGCGCCGGGACTGATGCAGCTGCGGCTCGGACGTCCCAAGGCGGCAACGCTCTTCCTTGCGGCAGAAGCGGGGACGATCGGCATGTCGGTGAAATCGTGGAACGATCTCAGCAAGGCGAAAGCGGCCAAGCGGGACACCGTCGGGACCCCGGTCGTGGATGGATCTGGCAAGGCGGTGATCGACACGACGACGGGGCTGCAGAAAATCACGTACGCTCCGCGCGACCCGAATCTCGTCGGCCGCATTCGCGCGCGGCGCGCGCATCTCGAGGACTGGATCGCGGTGCTCGTGTTCAATCACCTCTTCGCGGGAGCGGACGCGTACGTCGCGGCCAATCTGGCAGATGTCAACGCCAATGTGCAGGTCAGCTCGTCGGACCGCGATGTTCGAGTGACGGCTCGCGTGGCATGGTGATGGTGTACAAGAGTGCATGACTTCGAAAGCTGAGGACTTTGCTTCCGCCGGATCGGACGCTCCGATCGGCGTATTCGATTCGGGCATCGGCGGCCTGACGGTCGTTCGGGAGCTCATTCGCCAGCTTCCAAATGAGAGCATCATCTACTTCGGTGACACCGCCCGCGTCCCATACGGTCCAAAGAGCCCGGACACGGTGCTTCGCTACAGCCGCGAGATCACCAGCTTTCTCCGAGGCGAGGGAGTGAAGGCGGTCGTGATCGCGTGCAACACCGCCACTGCGCATGCTCTCTCGGCGCTGAAAGAGGAAAACGATCTTCCGATCGTCGGCGTCATCGAGCCCGGAGCGAGAGCCGCGGCCGGCGCCACGCGCAGCGGCAGGGTCGGCGTAATCGGCACTCAGGGAACGATTCACTCGCGAGCTTATGAGCGAGCCATCTCGGCCGTCTCGCCCGGAGCGGAGATTACGGCGCTGGCGTGCCCGCTGTTCGTCCCGCTGGTCGAGGAGGGCTGGCTCGACACCGAGGCCACGCGCCTCATCGCGCGTGAATACCTGGAGCCGATGGCCGCAGCGAACGTGGACACGCTTGTGCTGGGGTGCACGCACTACCCGTTGCTGAAGCACGTCATCGGTTCGGTGGTGGGCCGCGACGTGCGTCTCATTGACAGCGCGGAGGAGACCGCGGCGGAGACCGCGACCACTCTGCGCGACGCCGGCCTGGCCCACGAGGCGACCGACGATGCGCGTTACCGCTTCATCGCATCCGATGCGCCCGGGCAGTTCCTACGCGTCGGCCAGCGCTTTCTCGGCGCGTCTATTGATCGAGTGGAGACAGTCACCCTCGGCTGATCCGTCCCGCGTCTCGCGGAGCTCGATGACATCCTCGGTCACACGCAGAAAAGTGGGAGCATCGAGCCAGGATCCGGCGTTGCCGAAGACCCCGCCTCCGGGTGCGCGCTCGAGCGCCGCGACGTGTGAATGCCCGTAGATCAGGAGATCCAGCGCGGGGTCGGCCGCGAGCTGCTGTAGCGCGATCACGCGAAGTCCGCGACCTTCATCGCGCGAGCGGTACGTCCTGCTGGCACCGGAGCTGCCGACCGCAAGGGCCGTCGCCCAGTCGGGATGCAACGCACGGAATGCCTTGATCGCCGCGCGATTTCGCATGATCGGCCTCACCATTCTGTATCCGCGGTCCTCTTTCTGACGCAGACCGTCGCCGTGCTCCACGAGAGTGTTCCAGCCGGCCACGCTGCCGCGCCAGGTCGCAGCGTGATAGTCCACGCCGATATCGTTGCGCAGCACTTCATCTCCCCAGCAGTCGTGGTTTCCCGCGATCCACGTGATCGGTATCCCGCTCTCGCGCAGATCGGCGAGCGCCGCGAGCGCCCGGAAGCTGTTTCGCGGAATCACCGTCTTCCACTCGAACCAGAAATCGAACAGGTCGCCGTTGATGAGCAGCGATCCAGCGCGCCCTTCCAGTCCGCGCAGAAATGAGACGAGCGCCCGCTCGATCACGGGAGAGGCCACGCCAAGATGAGCGTCGGAGACTACATAGCACGGAGCGTTGAGCACACGCCAATTGTAGCGGACGCGCGTGTGCTTTACAAACCGGCGGGCGATTGTCTCAGGCCTTATCTTACTGGGCCATGCCCGCCGCTTCCCCCGTTTCCAGCGAAGTCGAGTTCCGCGTTCGTTACGCGGAAACCGACCAGATGCAGGTTGTGTATCACGCCAACTATCTCGTGTGGTGCGAAATCGGCCGCACGGATCTGATTCGCCGGCTCGGTACGTCGTACGCCGACCTCGAGAAGCAGGGGATCAAGCTGGCCGTCGTGGACGCGAGGCTGCGCTACCACGCCGCGGCGCGGTACGAGGATACCATTCGCGTTCGTACCATCCTCGTCGAGGCGCGGTCGCGCAGCGTGACCTTCCAGTACACCATCGAGAACGCGGATACCGGCGCGAAGCTCGTCACAGCCCGCACGACCCTCGCATCGATCAACAGAGACGGAAAACTTGTCGCCATGCCTGAAGAGCTGCGCAGCTCGCTCGAAAATGCAGTCACGTAGGCTCGCGTCGTTCGTCGTCGCAGCGCTGCTGCTCGGTGCGACCGCGGCGAGCGCATCTGCTCAATCGTCATCCCGCGGGCCTGGCGCGGCCGAAGTCCGTCTCTACGCACAGCTGATGGCCATGACCGACTCGCGGACGTTCGACCGCGCACTGCTCGACAGCGTGATGGGCTCTTCGTGGGCTCCGCTTCGCGCGGCCGGCGCTCTTGCGGTTGGACAGGTTGGCGCCGCGCACGGAATGCCCGGCGCGCCAGCGCTGCACGCGCTGCTCCGTGATCGCAATCTCACGGTCGCGTCGAACGCCGCGTATGCGCTCGGCCTCCTTCGTGATTCAGCCGCCGTGTCCGCGCTTGCGACGGCGCTCTCCGCACAGTCCCGGGTTGCGCGCGAGGCGGCGTGGGCGCTCGGCGAGATCGGTGCTCCGGCACGGGGCGCGATAATCGCCGGCCTGGCGAATCCCCGCACCGATGACGCGCGGATGATTCAGCTGCTCCTCGCTGCTGCCAGGCTCCGGCCGGTACCGGTCGCCGACGTGCGTTCATATCTGGCAATGTCGGCGCGCTCATCGGTGCAGTGGGCAGCGGCCTATGCCATCGCTCGCATTCGCTCGCCTGCCGGTGTGCGCGATCTCATCTCGCTCGCCACCAATCCGCAGTTCGTCAGGGTATCCGCTGACGAAGCGCGCCTCGGGACCGGCGCGCCTCACGTCGTGCCGCCGGCCGGCTCACTCACTGCCGACGCCTATGTGTCTGCGCCCACGGGCCGCCAGCGCGCACGCGCCGAGATCGCGCGGGGTCTCGCTCACTCTGCTGCTGGCGATTCGCTCGCCAACGCCGCGGTTGCTGTTCTGCTGCCGCTCGCCGGCGATCCGTATCCGCACGTGCGCATCAATGCCGTGCGGTCGCTTGGAACCTACGGCGCTCGCGGCCGGGAAGCGGTCGTCGCCGCGACAACTGACGCGGATGCCAACACGCGGATCGCGGCCGCACAGTCACTCGGCAACGTCCTCGATTCGACGTCCGCCTCATGGACGCCACTTTGGCAACGCGATACTTCGCTGATGTATCGCGCGAGCCTCCTCGCTTCGGCTACCAGTGCCGGCGCGGACCTCGCGGCATTGAGCGATTGGACGACGCATCGCGACTGGCGCTATCGCGCCGCGGCTCTCAATGCGGCGGGCGGAGCGAATGATCCGGCCGTCGCTGCGCGCGCGGCGAACGCGATGCTGAAGGACGTTGACGGCAGGGTCCGCGCGGCTGCTTATGGGCTTCTGACAGGAAGCGATACGACAACCCCTTTGCCGGCGGTTCATGCCGCGTTGATCGAGGGTCTCACGGACCGTGACTTCTACGCCCGCGCCACAGTCCTCGGCAACATGTCGAGGCATCCGCGTGCTGCAGATGTCCCCGCCGTTCTGGCGAGCTATTCCCGCTCGCTCGCCGATTCGGGAAACGACGCGCGGATCGCCGCAATTCAGTATTTGGCCGCCGCATGGAAGAATGACAGCGCGTCGTTCACGCCCGCGCTTCGGAATCAGGTCGCGTCGCTCGGGCCGTCCGACGACCCTCTGGTGCGCGCGGCGGTTGACAGCGCATCCATATTTTCCGCCTGGCCGTCCACCTCAGGAAACCCTCGGCCTCTTTCGTGGTATCAGAACATCGTCCGCACGTACGTCGTGCCCGCGCTTCGCGGGCAGACGCAGCGCGCGACGATCCGTACCCGCCGGGGCGACATCGTTCTCGAGCTGTTCGGCGCCGATGCTCCCATCACCGTCTGGAACTTCATGAATCTTGCGCGTACGGGGTATTACCGCGGAACCGGATTCCATCGCGTCGTGCCGAATTTCGTCGCGCAGGATGGCGATCCGCGCGATGACGGCAATGGCGGGCCGGGTTATGCCATTCGCGACGAGATGAACCCACGACGTTACGAGCGCGGCGCGCTCGGCATGGCTCTCTCCGGCCCCGATACAGGGGGAAGCCAGTACTTCATCACGCATTCCCCGCAGCCGCATCTCGACGGTCACTACACGGTGTTCGGACGTGTGCTCCGCGGATATGCGGCGCTCGATGCCGTCGTGCAGGGCGATCGCATTCTGTCAATCGTGGCTCGATGACTCATCGTGCCCGGCCCATCGCACGGGTGGCGCTCCTTGTGCTGCTTGGCGCGTGCGCTCCCCTCGCGGTCCCGCTGGGTGGAATTCCGGCGCCGGAGCGGCGTCTGCCGGTGATCGAGCTGGCGCCTGGTCATCGGCGCATCGTTTTCCGTTGGAACTACGAGGAGAACAGCCTCATCGCAAAGGGGGAGGGAGCGATTCGCGCCGCGTCGCCGGACAGCGCTCGGGTTGACCTGTTTGTTGGCAGCGGCGTGGCAGTCGGTCGCGCAGTTCTCATCGGCAACACACTTACCGCGACCAATCAGGACCATGTCTCGCGCGTGCTGCCGCCGCCTCCCATGATGTGGGCGGCGCTCGGACGGCTTGCGATTCCGGCGCTTCCGGATACAGTGGTGACCGTGGAGGGCGACGTGCTCCACGCTGACATCGGCCGTCCGGCCACCTGGAGGGTGACAGTGCGCGGCACCCGGCTGATGCAGCTCGCGCGTCTGAGTGGCGGGCGGATCGTGGAACTGGTTACAAGGGATGAAGGCGGGCGTCTTTTATATGAGGTTCCCGGCCGGCGGAAGCTCTGGTTAGGGATCACTCGCGATGAGGAGGTACCGGCGTTCGATGCATCGATTTGGGGCCGTTAGCATCCTCCTGACGATGTCGGCATGCTTCCCGTACGGCTTTGCCGGCGGGGGTTTGCCGTCGCACGTACGTACGGTCGCCGTGATTCCATTCGAGAATCTCACGTCGGCGCCGGAGATCCAGCAGGAGCTGGCTCTCGCGCTGCGCACGGAGCTGCGGAATCGCCTCGGCCTCCGCGAAGCGGCGGAGAATCGCGCGAGTGCGATCGTTCGCGGCACAATTCAGCGGTACGAAACCGACATCCCAATCGGCTACAGCGCGACCAACAAGGATCAGACGAGCGCGCGGCGGCAGCTGCAGATCTCGGTGGATATAGAGATGGTGGACCAGGTGTCCGGAAAATCTCTCTGGCAGCGGAAGGGGCTGATGGCGGAAGGTCAGTACGAGGAACGTGGCGAAGCCGGCGGGCGAAAGCAGGCGATCGAGCGCATCGTCAACGAAGTGATTCAGGGAGCCCAGTCACAATGGTGAGCGTCCGCTCCTGCTCGAGCGCGCGCTGCGGCGCGAGCCGCCTCGGCTGCCTTATCCAGGTCATCGTGCTCGGCGCGCTGCTATACTTCGGGTCCATCGTCGGCGAAGAGGCCCTGATCTACTACCGGTTCCATGACGCAATGAAGAACGAGGCGCGCTTCGCGGCGCGCCGGAGCGATCAGCAGATCAAGGATCGGCTGAGAGCTTTTACCGATTCAGTGGATCTGCCTGCTTCCGCGAAGGATGTGAACATCGTTCGCGAAGGAAACACGATCCGGATCTGGAGCGAGTACGATCAGGAGTTCAATCTGCCCTTCAACAAGCATCGCATCGTTCACCTCAGGCCGTCAGTCGAGAAATCGTTCTGAGTCCCCGCACTCCCGCTGAAAAAATCTTGACATGGGACGATGCCCGCCGCTGGCGGTCATCGCGTAACGGACGTGTCGTCTTCACCAACGGCGTCTTCGATCTTCTCCACCCTGGACACGTGGATATTCTCACTGCGGCCCGCGCGCGGGGCGATGCGCTCGTCGTGGGCTTGAACAGCGACGCGTCGGTGCGCCGTCTCAAGGGGCCCGGGCGCCCGGTCCGCAGCGAGGCGGAGCGCGCCTACGTTCTCGCCGCCCTCGAGTCGGTGGACGCGGTCGTTTTGTTCGATCAGGATACGCCGCTCGACCTTGTGCTCGCGCTGCGACCCGACGTCATCGTAAAAGGCGGTGACTACACCGTCGAGACTATCGCCGGGGGCCGCGAAGTACGGGAGTGGGGCGGGGAAGCGGTGGTGATTCCGCTGACGCCCGGACAGTCCACAACCTCAATCATAGAGAAGCTGAGTGCCCGATAAGGCAGTTGTTCGCACCGACCGCAGCAACTCGGACCTGCGCGTCGTTTCGCTCGAGCGCGGTGTTGCACCTTATGCCGAGGGATCGTGTCTGGCGACGTTCGGTTCGACGAAGGTCTTGTGCACCGCCTCCGTCGAGACCGGGGTACCGGCCTGGCGTCGCGGCAGCGGGCTGGGATGGCTCACGGCGGAATATGCGATGCTTCCGCGCGCGACCAAGACCAGGACGTCGCGCGAGCGGTCGCAGGTGGGCGGCAGAACGCATGAGATCCAGCGACTCATCGGGCGCAGCGTGCGCGCGATGCTCGACGACTTCGCGTTCGGCGAGTTCACTATCAAGCTCGATTGCGATGTGCTTGTCGCGGACGGCGGGACTCGAACAGCGGCGATCACCGGTGCGTCGGTTGCGATCGTGGACGCTTTCAACTGGATGGTGGAGACACGCAAGCTTGGCGCAACGCCCGTCAAGCGGCGGGTCGCCGCGATCAGCGTGGGAGTGATAGGCGGCGAGCCGCGCCTCGATCTCGACTATCCCGAGGACGTGGGTGCGGAAGTGGACATGAATGTCGTGATGAGCTCGACCGGGCAATTCGTCGAGGTGCAGGGAACGGCGGAGAACGGCACGTTCGATCGCGCGCAGCTCAACTCACTGCTGGATCTCGCCGTTGCCGGAATCGCGGAGCTCGATCGCAAACAGCAGGAAGCGCTTGCCGGCTGATGCCCGCGTCCTGATCGCGACGCGGAGCGCGGGCAAGCTCAGGGAGTTCCATGGACTGCTTGCCGACGCCGGGCTCACGGGTATCACGCTCGATGAGGCGGGAATCGCCTACTCGCCGGAAGAGGAAGAGATCGAGTGCCTCGACACCTTCGAGGAAAACGCGCTCGCCAAGGCGCGCTACTTCAATGGACTGTCTGGAATGCCCGTCATCGCCGACGATTCGGGGCTGTCCGTCGTCGCGCTTGGAGGCGCGCCTGGTATCTGGAGCAAGCGATACTCCGGCCGGGATGATCTGAGCGGCCAGGCGCTGGACGACGCCAACAACGCGAGGCTTCAAGCCGAGCTTCGCGGGTTTCGCGATACGACTGCGAGTTACATGTGCGCCGCCGCATACGTGAAGGGCCATGAGGAAGTCGTCGCGATCGGACAGACGTTCGGGAAGATCATCGCCGAGGCCAGGGGCGACCACGGATTCGGCTACGATCCGTACTTCTATTCCACCGAATTGAGCAAGACGTTCGGCGAAGCTGGCATCGAGGAGAAGGCGGTAGTGAGCCATCGCGGGCGGGCTTTCCGCGGCCTCGTTGCCGCGTTGCGCGTTCGCCGTGGCGGATAGTAGTTTGCGAGAGTTGTTCGGGGCGTAGCGTAGCCCGGTATCGCGCCTGCTTTGGGAGCAGGAGGTCCCCGGTTCAAATCCGGGCGCCCCGACTTTTTAACACAAAGCCCTGCCGTTCTTTCGTCGGCAGGGCTTGGTGCTTCGTTGAGTTTCTTTGCCCGTACCTTTGCCTGTTTGGCGGGAAATCAGGGGGTTTCGCTTTCAGGATTCCGTTCAGGACACCGGCTGCTTTTCGAGGCCTACCGAATCACCAGCCTGTCCTGCAGCTCTCGATGGATCGAAACCCACGGCGCGTTCGGAATGTTCTTCAAGCCGGTAGCCCAGCGCTGACTCGGCATCAGCCGAGCCTCGATTCCCATGCGGATCTTGCTCTCTGATTGCCGGATACGGAAGGTGTAACGCTGCTCGCTGGTAGCGCCTTGACTCACGATTGACCGACCCCTTCCGTCTCTCAGCCCGGTATATAGCGTGACAGACATGTCGACCGGCCGCCATTCAGTGCGCACGTAGCCGCTCTCCTTGTCGAGAACGCCTATGGCCGCCCGTTCTGAGACGACGTCCATGACAGTCTTCCAGGTTCGATCGAAGTCCTTCGACTCGATCGGAATGTCAACCCAGAACGGCCATTCGTTGACGGTTATCTGCGCCGGCAATCCAGTGAGTCCGACTGGCTCGGGAGGTGGTGGTGGCGCCGACGCGCAACCGAGAGCGATCATACCCGTTACTATCGTAGTCGCGAGACGAGCAAGGACCATTTTGCTACGTCCTCCAAGGTTTCAAGGAACAAGCAACCGTGTGCGCGAGGGGTCCGAATCGTCGAGAATGTATGGTACTACGCTGGTGTACGCAACGAGAACCTGCAAAAGGAAGAGAAGGAAGACACGAGGAAGGATCAGGGGCAGATGAGATCCATCACATCCTCCCGACGCACCTCGCCCAAGTAGTCCGACAGGTCCAGTCCTTCCAGCGCATTCGCGACGGCATCGCGCGAATAGGGAAGTCCGGTAAGTCGGCCCTCGAGCAGCTCGACGCTCTCCCGGCCCATGAAATCGCCGAAAATACGAATCGAGGCGATCCGGCCATCCCGCACATCTATTCGCAAGTCTATCTCGCCGGCCGGAAAGCGCTGCGCTCGCTGCACGTTGCTCGGTGGATTCTCACCGAAATTCCAGCTCCACGCGTTGTACTTCTCCTCGGCGAGATTCCGTACCTGCGTCCAGTCATCGCTGTCGAGCGCAAGCGTCGGTATCAGTGCGCGATCGCGCGTTCCGAAGATTCTCTCAAGGATCCGCTCACGCAGCTCGATGACGTCGAGAGGCGCTGTGACGAACTCGCTGATGTTCGCGACACGGCTTCGGATGGACTTGACGCCTTTCGACTCGACTTTTCCGGGCCTTGGCTTGAGGGCGGCGGTGACGTCGTCGAGGCTCGAGTGGACGAGGAGTGTCCCGTGGCTCAGCATCCTCGTTGGGCGCGCGAACTGGGCGTTGCCGGAGATCTTGCGTCCGTCGGCGAGGATGTCGTTTCGCCCGCCGAGCTCCGCCGGCACGCCAATGTCGCGAAGCACTTCGATCACCGGGTGCGTGAAGTACTCGTACCGGTTGAAGCGGGCCGTCACGGAAGGCGTCATGAAGCTGAAGTTGAGATTGCCGAGGTCGTGATAGACAGCGCCGCCTCCTGAAATGCGGCGCACGACGTGAATTCCCCTCGCTTCCACGACGTCGGCGGCGATCTCCTCGATCGTGTTCTGATTGCGGCCGATGATGATCGCCGGCGCGTTCACGTAGAACAGGAGCACGTCGTCATCCGCTGGCCTGTGGCGGAACACGTACTCTTCGAGCGCGAGATTCAGGCGTGCGTCGGTATTGTCCAGGTTGTCAACGAAGATCATGATGCTGTCTATGCGGGGCGAGGGTCTCTACGCGCATCCTGTCCCGGGTTTACGTTTCGGCAAATCGAAGGCGTGAATACTAATTGCCTCGGGCAGCCGCCGGGATTATCGTGTCTGGGTGGAACAGGGCGAGCAGTGCGGGAGCTTTCCGGTTCGAATCCGGTCCGCCCAATTGAATGAGAGCTTCGCCTTCGTTAATTTTCAGGACTTGATGCGCCAGTAGCTCAGTTGGATAGAGCAACAGCCTTCTAAGCTGTGGGTCGGGGGTTCGATTCCCTCCTGGCGCGCCAGAGTGCAGTGACCCGGTTGAAAAATCTGCGCCGTTAGCTCAATTGGCAGAGCAAATGACTCTTAATCATTAGGTTGCAGGTTCGATTCCTGCACGGCGCACTTGAGAGCGATCATGGGAATTCGCATTGAATCGACGGGAGGGATCTCGAAAGAGGTCCCTTCGTCGTTTCCCGTGCCGATGTGAGTCCCCGCCCGAGCGTCGTCGTTCCGGCCCACAACGCCGGACCCGATCTGTCGGAGTGCCTTCGCGCCCTCCTCGTAAGCGACCTGCCTCGCGCTGAGTGGGAGCTCCTCGTGGTGGACGACGGGCAATTGCCTTCCATTCCCGGCGCATGAACGCACCGAGCGGCTCCAGCCGAAGATGGAATTCGTATGACGATTGCCTTGAATCCAACGCATACTCTCGCCTTGTGAGGAGGGACTGTCCTGCCGCCTTGCGGGAGTCCGCTTGCTCACTTCCTTTTGCCCGCCGCGCAGACAATACTTCGTGAGTGTTACCGGGGCAATGCCGCCTGTTACAGCAGTAGTATTGAGAGGAAAGAATGGCGATCGAGGAAAAACCAGGCAGAAACGAGGACAAGTACTTCGCCCGACTGGACGCCGATCTGATGAAAGAGCGGCGCGCCCGCCTGGACGAGGAGCGCCTCAGGCAGGAGAGGACGTCGCACTACAATAAGTGTCCCAGATGCGGCTCCGATCTCGTGGAGCGGGAGCATCGCGACGTCAAGATAGATCAGTGCCCGGAATGCGGAGGCATGTGGCTCGACAAGGGGGAGCTCGAGATGATCGAGCACATCGGCAGACACACACCAGGGTTCATGGAAAATCTCATGCGCCTCATCCGCTGATGCCGGCCCGCGTGAAGGGCCTCATGCAGCAGGCCGACATGCTTTTCAGGGCGGCGGCAGAGTGCCATCGGCAGCATACGCGCCACGCCCGGCTGGTCAAGCTGGGCGCACCTGACGAGGAGCAGCGGACTGCGCTGGAGATGGCCTACCTTTGCGACGATTTCCTCGGCACGGCAATGACCGGATACGAGAAGGCGAAGGGGCACACCGACGGCCACGCCGACGATGCATGGTGGCATCGAGCCAACATGCTCTGGCACGCGAGCCGCGAGTACGTCAGGCGACACGCGAACTGTGATGGCCTCACACACCGCCATGGCAAGCAGTCGCGCGACAGGCTAGCCGAGCTCACCACGGGATTCGATCTCGAAGCTTCGGCCCTCCTCGCTCTCCGGATGGCCGCCGATTCCTACGGCGCCGCGAGGCCAGAGGCGGAATAACCCAGTCGTTGCCGTATCTTGGCGACGATCATCTCGATGGCCACGGAATTGTGCCCGCCCCTCGGCACGATGATATCCGCGTAGCGCTTGCTGGGCTCGACGAACTGCAGGTGCATCGGCTGCACTGTCGAGAGATACTGCTCGATGATCTCGGCGAGCGGCCGTCCACGTGCCGACATGTCGCGCCGGATGCGGCGGATGAGTCTGATGTCCGGATCCGCGTCCACGAAGACTTTGACGTCGCACAGATCGCGAACGCGATCGTCCACGAACAGCAGAATGCCGTCAACGACGATCACGTCGGACGGGGGCACTGGAACGACTTCGCCTGACCGCAGGTGTGTCACGAAGTCGTACACCGGCTTCTCGATCTGCTGACGGTCTGCCAGCTGCTCGAGATGCGTCGTGAGCAGCTCGTAGTCGAACGCGTCGGGATGGTCCCAGTTGAGCCGGCGGCGCTCGTCGAAAGACAGCTCAGTGAAGTTCCGGTAGTAGGCGTCCATGTCTATGAACGCGACGGAGAGCGACGAGAGCCCCTCCGCCACGTTTGCGGCGACGGTCGATTTCCCGCTTCCCGATCCACCGGCGATTCCGATTATGAGCGGCTTGTGCATTCTGTGCGAAATTCCAGGTCTCTCCGGAGCAGCAGCGGGCGGCGCCTGGGCGAAGCCGATGCAGCTGCCAGTCTATGTCCACACTGCCGCGCGAACAAGCGTCGTTTGGCGAAATTGTCGTTTGGCGAAACCGTTGTCCGGCTTCGTCGTCTATAATGATGTGGCCGTGGATCCGCCGCCGCAGATTTCGGTCGAGGAGACGACTGGTTATGTTATGGTGCGCGGCGCAGGGTTCTTGCAGGTCTGTACAACCACCTTCCGCTTATTTCCACACTTTGTGACAATAGCGCAGTACCATGAGCGTCGCGTAACGACCAAGAGGATACAGCCACCGGAATGAGCGCCGAAACCAGGATTCTCGTAATCCACTCCAGTCCCGACACCCCTCGACGGATCGCTTCTGCGCTCGCCGCCACGCCGGGCTCAGCCTTTTCAGAGGCGGCGATCGAAAGCGCTGAAACGCTCGAGAAGGCGCTCAAGATGACGAATGGGCATCAGCCCGCCGCAATCATTACGAGTACGGAGCTCGCCGATTCCACCGGCGTGGCCACGATTCGCTCGATCCGCCGAGAGTTCCCCGCCGCTCCGATCATCGTCCTGGTAGAGGACGAAGATCACGCCTCGGGGGCGGAGGCGCTGCGCAACGGCGCGCAGGACTATCTCTTCGCCAGTGAGGCGCGGGGCGACGTCATCGACTGCTCGATCCGCCGGGCGGTGGAGCGCTGCCGGGTCGACCACAGCCTCGCCGATGCGAGTTGGAAGTCGGGAATCGGCGAGACGGCGCTGCCCGCCGCTGCGAACCCCCGCCCGAGCGCGCCGTCCGCATCGGATACCGCAGCGAGAACGATTCTCCTCGTCGACGACGAAGAATCGGTGCGTGCGATCATCACCAAGATTCTCGGACGTGCCGGCCATCAGGTGCTGGAAGCGGTGCATGGACAAGGGGCGCTGCGCCTCGCCGCCGCCTACGATGGGCCAATCGACCTGCTGATCACCGACATGTACATGCCGGGACTCCGCGGTCCGGAGATTGTCGAGCGCCTGCGGCAGACCAGGCCGGGAATACACGTATTGTTCATGTCCGGATTCACGGACGAAGATGTCGCCCGGTCGGGACTCGACCCGGCGTTGAGCTTTCTCCGGAAGCCCTTCACGATTCAGGAGCTTACCGAGGCGGTGCAGAGCGCACTTACCGAGCAGACTCCGCCTTAACCGGTCACGTCACTCCGGTCTGAGCGAGAAGCGCCGTTACCGGGCCGCTTCGCTCCCGTTATTGAAGACGATTGTCGCTGGGATTCCGCGGATGCCGAACGATCCGGCGGTTCGGGGCGAGCGATCGGCGTCGAGCTTGGCGACAAGTGCGCGCCCCTGGTAGAGGGTCGTGAACCTCCTCTCCCAAAGAGTGAAGTGTCCACGAAGCCGGGTCAACTCCACAATCGGAAGGAGGTTCCAGAACTATGAAGAAGACGAGGGCTGGAATGCCGATCCGCGAGCAACTCATCCGAATGACCCCGGTTTGCTTTATCGCCGCGCTCCTGGCGGTCATCGTCGTCGCGGAAAGCGGCATCGTCAGCGAACAACAACGGGTCGCGTAGCTCATGGCCGAGCAATCGAGGATCCTCGACTCGTTCTTCAAACACGTACAAACGTGCTTGGTAATTCTCGACAGACATTTCAACTTCATCCGCGTCAATGATGCGTACGCTAAGGCATATGGACGCGACGTATCCGCATTCGCTGGACGCAATCATTTCGAGCTGTACCCGTCCGATGAGCTCAAAGCAGCATTCGAGCGTGCCGTTCAGACGAAAGAACCTTTCCAGGCTTTCGCCACACCGTTCACGTTCCCTGACCATCCGGGATGGGGCGTCACACACTGGGATCTCAGGTTGGTTCCGATCCTGGACGATCGAGGTGAAGTCGAGTTTCTGGTCTTTTCTCTCAACGATGTCACCGACCGCGTGCAGGCGCAGGAGGCCGTGAGGCAGAGCGAGGAGCGCTACCGTGAGATGATCATGAGCAATTTCACCGGTGCCTACGTCTCGACGCCTGCTGGCGCGCTGCTCGCGTGCAATCCGGCATTTGCCTCGATGTTGGGGTTCGCGTCGGTCGAGGAGGCTTTGGGCACTGATCTCGCGTCACCCTACAAGGACCCCGAGGACCGGCGGGAATTCCTTGACGCACTCCGCGCCGAGCGGCGGCTCGATAACCGCGAGACCGAGTACCGGCGATCAGATGGTAAGCCGCTGCATGCAATCGAGAACGCCGTGGGCGTGTTCGACGAGGGTGGCGACCTGATCGAGATTCGAGGGTACCTGATTGATACCACCCAGCGGAAACACCTGGAAGACCAGCTCAGGCAGGCACAGAAGATGGAGGCGGTGGGCCAGCTGGCCGGTGGGATCGCTCACGACTTCAACAACATCCTGACCGCCATCCTCGGGTTTTCGGAGCTCTTGCTCGCCAGCTTCGAACCGGGTGACCCGCGCTGCGCCGATGTGGAGGAAGTACTGAAGGCTGGCGAGCACGGGGCCAGTCTCACGCGTCAGCTCCTGGCCTTCAGTCGCCGGCAGGTCGTGCAGCCGGTCATCCTGGACGTCAACGTCGTCGTGACGGGAATCGAGAGTCTCATTCGGAGGCTGATTGGCGAGAATATAGACTTCAGGACGATCCTGAGAGCCAGCCAGGCGCGGGTCAAGATGGACAAGGGGCAGCTGGAGCAGGTGCTGGCGAATCTGGTGGTCAATGCCCGCGACGCGATGCCAGACGTCGGCAAGCTGACTGTTGAGACCTCAGCCGGGCAGCTGGACGAGTTGGGACGGGGACGCTTCAAGTTCAGGCCGGGGCGCTATGTGCTCATTTCAGTGAGCGACACCGGAACTGGAATGGATGCGGAGACGCAGTCGCGCATCTTCGAGCCGTTTTTCACGACAAAGGAGATCGGAAGAGGCACTGGCCTTGGCCTCTCGACCGTTTACGGAATCGTCAAGCAGGCAAGCGGCTTCATCGACGTCCAGAGCGAGCCTGGCAGCACGACGTTCAAGATTTATCTGCCCTTGACGGACGAGCCGCTCACGCCTGCAGAAGGCGCGCCTTGTACGATCAGACCGGACCTGCGGGATACGACAATCCTGGTCGTGGAGGACGACCCTGCCGTCCGCGAGTTGATCAGGAAGACGCTGGCCGCGGAGGGATATCGGATTCTCGAGGCGGAAAATGGCTTAGTGGCGCTAGGTCTTCTCGAACAGCGCGAAAAGCCTGTCGACCTCGTACTGACCGATGTCGTGATGCCTGGGATGAGTGGAAGGTCTCTTGCGGATCGCGTCGGACAGCTCTATCCGGAGCTCAAGATCCTGTTCATGTCGGGTTACTCTAGCATCGCCGACAAAGAGGTTCTTGATTTTGGAGTGTACTTCCTCGAAAAGCCATTCTCACCGGAAGTCCTGAAAGCCGAAGTGCTCAAGATGCTGCGCTGACACCGCCGACCCAACGTTCTTTGATCAACTCACGGAACGGTCCGGGAGATAGGTGACACTTCAGTCCAAGGACATGGTAACACTTTTTTCTTGTTGCGGGTGGTGGTGTGTGGTGGTGTGTGGAGGGGGGTTGAAGTCGGGTGATGTCCGGGGTAGAATGCGTTCCCGCCGTGAATTCGCGTATAGGTGTATGATTCAGTGTTGGCGGGGATTCGTGGAAAAAAGTTTCAGCAAACGCCTTGACGGATCGTTATAGAAAGTCTACTATTCAAGGCTGCCAGAGAATGGCAACCGAGCTTTTTGAAAATCGAAGTTGAGATCAAGTGATGTGCGAGGCGAACTCTACGATCCGGGTCCATTCAGGGGCACGGGGAGAGTTTGAACCTGAAATATCACAAAGTGATTCCGGACGTGGTGCCAGACGGCATACGTCTGGTAAGCCGCGTTCGGAGAGCAATCGAATCTCTTAACTATTGGAGAGTTTGATCCTGGCTCAGGATGAACGCTGGCGGCGTGCTTAACACATGCAAGTCACGGGGGTTCAGAGCGCAAGCTTTGGGCAACCGGCGAACGGGTGCGTAACACGTGAGCAACCTACCGAAATGAGGGGGATAGCCGGCCCAACGGCCGGGTAATACCGCATACGCTCGAGACCAGGCATTTGGACTCGAGGAAACCTCCGGGGCATTTCGAGGGGCTCGCGGCCTATCAGCTAGTTGGTGAGGTAACGGCTCACCAAGGCGACGACGGGTAGCTGGTCTGAGAGGATGGCCAGCCACATTGGGACTGAGATACGGCCCAGACTCCTACGGGAGGCAGCAGTGGGGAATCTTGCGCAATGGCCTAACGGCTGACGCAGCGACGCCGCGTGAGGGATGACGCTCTTCGGAGTGTAAACCTCTTTTGCCTGAGACGAATTGTCAGCTTTAGCTGATTTGACTGTATCGGGTGAATAAGCACCGGCTAACTCCGTGCCAGCAGCCGCGGTAATACGGGGGGTGCGAGCGTTGTCCGGAATCACTGGGCGTAAAGGGCGCGTAGGTGGCCTGATAAGGGTGTGGTGAAAGTCCGGGGCTCAACCCCGGATCGGCCGTGCCGACTGTTAGGCTAGAGTGCTGTAGGGGCAGGCGGAATTCCGGGTGTAGCGGTGGAATGCGTAGAGATCCGGAGGAAGACCGGTGGCGAAGGCGGCCTGCTGGGCAGATACTGACACTGAGGCGCGACAGCGTGGGGAGCAAACAGGATTAGATACCCTGGTAGTCCACGCCGTAAACGATGGGTACTAGGTGCTTGGGGGAGCGACCCTCTGGGTGCCGGCGCTAACGCAGGAAGTACCCCGCCTGGGGAGTACGGCCGCAAGGCTGAAACTCTAAGGAATTGACGGGGGCCCGCACAAGCGGTGGAGCATGTGGTTTAATTCGACGCAACGCGAAGAACCTTACCTAGGCTTGACATGCATGGGAAACTCCTCAGAAACGAGGAGCCTCCTTCGGGATCCATGCACAGGTGCTGCATGGCTGTCGTCAGCTCGTGTCGTGAGATGTTGGGTTAAGTCCCGCAACGAGCGCAACCCCTGTTCTTAGTTACCAGCGCGTAATGGCGGGGACTCTAGGGAGACTGCCGGTGCCAAACCGGAGGAAGGTGGGGACGACGTCAAGTCATCATGGTCCTTACGTCTAGGGCTACACACGTGCTACAATGGGCCGGACAGTGGGGGCCGAGGCAGCAATGCCAAGGCAATCCCAAAACCGGTCCTCAGTTCGGATTGTCGTCTGCAACTCGACGGCATGAAGCTGGAATCGCTAGTAATCGTGGATCAGCATCGCCACGGTGAATACGTTCCCGGGCCTTGTACACACCGCCCGTCACGCCATGGAAGTGGCGAGCGCCCGAAGTCCGTGTCGGAACCCGCAAGGGACCAAGCGGCCGAAGGCGAGCGTCATGACTGGGGCGAAGTCGTAACAAGGTAGCCGTAGGGGAACCTGCGGCTGGATCACCTCCTTAACGGAGAGTAACGAGTAGACTTGGTTCGGCGTAAGCCGTTAAGTCGAAAGTTCTCAACGAGTTCGCTCGTCTTGCATCATCCTTGATCTCAACATCGATTTGTTTTCGTTCGACAGGTGTCGAAGCCTGCCGGACGCATTTTGCGCCCTCGAGTCCGAGCCCCCGGGTTCGCCTCGGAGAGGCACAGCTGTTTGACAACGGATTGTAGTAGTGATCGTGGGATTCGATGCCTGGGACCTGATAAGATCCTGGGCGTCAAGAATCAACACTGATTCAATTTCGTCGCGAGACGAGCTGGAGCGAGCAATCGCGAAGGCTCAAAAAGCGAGCAAGATTGATTCATTCGTTAGATTGCGCGTGTAGTTGGTAGTTGTTTGTATGTGTTTGTTTGAGTCAGAAATCTGATCAAGCGAAAGAATGTATGTCGGGGATGCCTGGGTACACGGAGGCGAGGAAGGCCGTGGTAAGCTGCGATAAGCCAGGGGGAGCTGCACACAAGCTGTGATCCCTGGATGGCCGAATGGGGAAACCCGGCCATCAGAAATGATGGTCACTCCTTACGAGGAGAGCGAACCGAGGGAACTGAAACATCTAAGTACCTCGAGGAAAGAGAAATCAACCGAGATGCCCCAAGTAGCGGCGAGCGAACGGGGCCCTAGCCCAAACCGTTACTCCTTGTGAGTAGCGGGGTTGTAGGAGCCACATACGGTACGTCCAAGTGTCAGCGGAAGTCTCCTGGAAAGGAGCGCCATAGACGGTGATAGCCCGGTACGCGAAGGCCAAGGGACGTGCTAGTGGATTTCCTGAGTAACGCCCGAGCTCCGAGGAGTCGGGCGTGAAGCTGGGGGGACCACCCTCCAAGGCTAAAGCCTCCCGTGTGACCGATAGTGAACGAGGACCGTGAGGGACAGGTGAAAAGCACCCCAGTGCGGGGAGTGAAAGAGTGCCTGAAACGACATACATACAAGCGGTAGGAGGATGGGCATGACCTTCGGGTTGTGTCGCGTCTGACTGCGTGCCTTTTGCATTATGATCCGGCGAGTTACTCCTGTGGAGCGTTTAGGCTAAGCCGCTGTGCGGCGGAGCCATAGCGAAAGCGAGTCCTGCAAAGAGGGCGTTTAGTTCCATGGGGTAGACCCGAAGCCAGGGCGATCTACCCATGTGCAGGGTGAAGCGCGGGTAACACCGCGTGGAGGCCCGAACCGGTACGGGTTGAAAACCGTTCGGATGACGTGTGGGTAGGGGTGAAAGGCCAATCAAGCCTGGAGATAGCTGGTTCTCCCCGAAATCTATTGAGGTAGAGCCTCAGGGAAGGCCGCAAGGCCTGTTGTACGCAGGGGGTAGAGCGACTGGATGGGCGCGGGGGAGCGAAGCTCCTACCAACCCCAACCAAACTCCGAATACCTGTGCTATGGACCCTGGGAGGCAGTCGCTGAGCGATAATGTCCAGCGGCAAAAGGGAAAGAACCCAGAGCCACAGCTAAGGCCCCAAAGTGACCACTAAGTATAGCGAAGGATGTGAACGTGCCGTGACAACTGGGAGGTTGGCTTAGAAGCAGCCATTCCTTGAAAGAGTGCGTAATAGCTCACCAGTCCAGCGTGTTTGCGCCGAGAATGGTCGGGATTAAGTGGTCCGCCGAAGCTTGGCCTTCATACTATGTATGAGGGGTAGGGGAGCGTTCTCATCTGCAATGAAGCGGTCGTGGAAACGTGCCGTGGAGCGATGAGAAGTGAGGATGCCGGAATGAGTACGCGCAAATCAAAGTGAAAACCTTTGACACCGTAAACCCAAGGATTCCTGCGCCATGGCAATCAGCGCAGGGTGAGGCGGAACCTAAGGCGAGGCCCCAGAGGCGTAGTCGATGGATAGCTGGCGAACATTCCAGCCCCGCCGTTTAGGCGTTATTACCACAGAAGGGACCGTGTAACGAAGGGAAAGCGGCTTTGTGGATGGCCGTCCAACCGCGTAGGGGAAACCCGAGACGGGAGTGCGAGAATGCGGGGCAACCCAAGTTCAAGTTTTCTGGAGTCGACACGCAAGAAAAGCTTCTGCTGGGAGTCTGAACGTGCGTCCGTACCGTAAACCGACACAGGTGGGTAAGGCGAGTAGCCTAAGGTGAACGAGTGAAACGAGGTCAAGGAACTCGGCATAATGATCCCGTAACTTCGGAATAAGGGATGCCTTTCATGGTTGCATTATTTACTGATGCTGCTGTGGGAGGCCGCAGATAATCGGCTCAAGCGACTGTTTAGCAAAAACACAGGTGAGTGCCAAGCCGCACAAGGCGCCGTATACTCACTGACGCCTGCCCGGTGCCGGAAGGTTAAGGGGAGAGGTCAACCTGGCTTACGCCGGGTGAAGCCTTGATCCGAAGCCCCGGTAAACGGCGGCCGTAACTATAACGGTCCTAAGGTAGCGAAATTCCTTGTCGGGTAAGTTCCGACCTGCACGAATGG